>NZ_JBQQBR010000015.1:0-252602 GCF_052245935.1 Nonomuraea sp. 3N208
TGAGGTCTCCCACCATGAGAGTGGGTAAGGCTCCCTATAGACGATGGGGTTGATAGGCCGGAGGTGGAAGCACGGTAACGTGTGGAGCTGACCGGTACTAATAGGCCGAGGACTTGACCACAAAGCAGACTTTCTAGTCGTTGCTCGCGTCCACTACGCAATTCTGAGACAGCAAGCGGCTGTTTCTCAGGGTTACGGCGGTTATGGCGGGAAGGAAACACCCGGTTACATTCCGAACCCGGAAGTTAAGCTTCCCCGCGCCGATGGTACTGCACTCGGGAGGGTGTGGGAGAGTAGGTCACCGCCGGACAATCTTTGATTGGGGAAAGCCCCGACGCTTCAACGCGTCGGGGCTTTTCTGCGTTGTGCCCTCGGCGCGAGGGCGGGTACGGACCGCCGCTGGCAGTGAGTAGGGTTGAGTTGTGGATTATCGTGCGGTTGAACGCGCGATCATGGAGCGCGGCGTCGAGTGGGATTTCGAGCCGACGCTCGACAGGATCGCGGCCCTCGTGGATGTGCTCGGCTCTCCGCAGCGGGCGTACCCGGTCATACACATAGCCGGCACCAACGGAAAGACGAGCACAGCGCGGCTCACTGAGGCGCTGCTGCGGGAGCGCAACTTGCGGGTGGGGCGGTTCACTAGTCCTCACCTCGTGTCCGTGCGCGAGCGGATCACGGTGGACGGGGAGCCGCTGAGCGAGGAGCGGTTCGCCGAGGTATACGAGGAGATCGCCCCATATGTAGAGCTCACCGATGCGCAGGGGCGGCGCATCCAGTTCTTCGAGCTGCTGACCGCCATGGCGTTCGCGGCGTTCGCCGACACCCCTGTCGATGTCGCGGTCGTGGAGGCCGGGATGGGTGGGTCGTGGGACGCCACCAATGTGGCGGACGGCGTCGTGTCGGTCATCACGCCTATCTCCCTCGATCACACCGATCGGCTCGGGCCGGACATTCCGAGCATCGCCTCCGAAAAGGCGGGCATCATCAAGCCCGGCACGACGACCGTGCTAGCTCAGCAGGAGCTGGCCGCGGCGGAGGTATTGATGCGGCGGGCGGCCGAGGTGGGTGCGGTCGTGGCACGGGAAGGGCTGGAGTTCGGGGTGATGAGCCGCGAGGTCGCCATCGGCGGCCAGATGCTCACGCTCCGCGGGCTCAAGGGTGTATACGATGAGGTCTACCTTCCGCTCTACGGAGCTCACCAGGCCAGCAACGCGGCCTGCGCGCTGGCCGCCGTCGAGGCGCTGACCGGTGGTGACGATCCACTCGACGTCGATCTCGTACGGCAGGCGTTCGCTCAGGCGTCCTCTCCCGGGCGCATGGAGGTCGTGCGCCACACGCCGACGGTGGTGATCGACGCAGCGCACAACCCCGGCGGCATGCAGGCCACCCTCGAGGGGCTGCACGAGGCGTTCGACTTCGCCAAGGTCATCGGGGTCGTCGCGGTCATGCGCGACAAGGACGTCCACACCTTGCTCGAGCTGCTGGAGCCGCTCATCGATGAGATCGTCGTCACGCGTAACTCCTCACCTCGGTCGATGTCGCCCGACGAGCTCGCGTCGCTGGCCGAGCCGCTCTTCGGGGAGGACCGGGTGCACATCGAGGACCGGCTCGACGACGCCATCGACAGGGGGATCGGCATCGCCGACGCGGAAGGCGAGTTCAGTGGCACGGGGGTGCTCATCACCGGGTCCGTTGTCACGGCCGGCGACGCGCGGCGGCTGCTGAAGGCGGACGGGTCCTGATGGCCGGCATGTCACAAGTGGGTGGTTCGCAATGAAGGACTTCCAGGTCACGCCCGGGATGCGCCGGCTCGGCGCCAGCGTGCTCGGCATGGAGGCCATCGTGGCGGGGCTGATCACGCCCGTGGCGATCACCGTGGGCGGGGTCGCGCCCGCGCTTGCCGTGACCGTCGGCATCGGGCTGGCCGTGCTGTGCGTGATCGCCGCAGGCCTGCTCAAGAGGCCGTTCGGTTACGTACTCGGCAGCGCTGTGCAGGTGCTGGCGATCTGCACGGGCTTTCTTGTGACGGCGATGTTCTTCCTTGGAGCGATCTTCGCGGCACTATGGATCACGGCGATTATCGTTGCTCGCCGTGTCGAGGGCGTCACTAACCGCTAAAGTCGGCCTACATGGCCGTCCCCCCGATCCAGCGGTCGCCTCGTCCGGCCGACCTGAGGCACCCGTGGGTGCTCAACACGGTGCTCGGGCTGCTCGTCGTGGCCGCGCTGCCACTGGCGATCGTCACGATACCCAACACGCTCTCCGTCGTCGCCAAGCTGCTGCCTGGCGACATCGACCAGGTCGGCTTGATGCGTACGCACGGGCTCGCCCTGCCCACGCTCATGCTGGCCGTCCCGCTCGCGGCCGTCGCGTTGCGGCGGGTCAAGGCGGTCCATCTCATGCTCGGCGGCCTGGCGCTGGTGGCCCTTTCCGACGCCGCAGGCGGGTACGCCGCCTCCGAGCTCGTCGTCGGAGCCGTACGCGTGCTGCGCGGCATCGGCGCCGGCGTCATCATGCCCGCCACCCTTGCGGCCGTCTGGAACCGAGCGCCCGTGCTGCGCGCCCTGTGGGCGGGAGTGTTCAGCTTGAGCCTGCTCGCGGCCCAGGCATTCGCGCTCTGGCCGCTCGACGAGGTGAGCAGTTGGAAGGTGACGTTGCAGCCATACCCGCTGGTGACGGGGGTGGCGCTGGCCCTGGCGGCCGTCTATCTCCTCGCTTGGACGCTGCTCGGCCGTCCCGCCGAGCCTCGGCTCCACGTACGGGATCGCAGCCGGCTGCTCCTGGCCGCCGTGCCCGCGGCGGGTATCGCGGTCGTGGGCATCAGCACCGCGACCGAAGGGTGGCGAGCCATCCCGGTGATCATGCTGGCGGCCACGGCGATCGTCGGCCTGCTGGCGCTGGCCTCGATCGGCACGGGCGAGAGCCGCACGCTGGCGTATTCGATGGTGGCGGTCGGTGTCGTGCTGGTGCCGAGCGCGGCGCAGGTCACGCTGGTGGAGATGGGCGGCCTCGGCGGACCCGGGCTGCGAGGGCTCTGGATCCCGTACGCGATCGCCGGGCTGCTGGCGGTCGGCGCGTCGGTCCTGGTGCGGCTGTCCGCGCGCGCCGCTGGGCGGTGGCTGGCGCCATTGGGGTTGTTGTCGATGGTGGGAGGGTTGTGTTCGGTGCGGCTGGTGGTGCCGTCGGCCGACGGTCTCGTCTTGGCGGTGCCGTTCACGCTGCTCGCCATGGGAGCGGCGGTGGCGTTGACGGCCACGCTGCAGGAGGTGGGGTTCGGGACGGCGGCGTTCGGGTTGTCGCTGTGCTTCGCCGGGGTGCTGGCCGGTTTCCTGCTGGGCACAGGTGTGCAGATGGCCATGCTGGACGGGGTGCGGTCGGCTCAGGAGCTGGTGGACAACTTTGTCGGGGCGCTGCACTGGTGGGCGTTGGCAGGCGGCTTCCTCATCGTGGCGATCATCGTGCTCGCGGCGGTGATGGCGCGGCGGCCTGGTGACGAGACGGCGATCAGGCCGGATGGTGATCCGCCGCCCTCGGGCACGGGACCAGAGCCTGGAGATGCGCTCCTTGTACCAGGGTCGGGCGGTGACGGTGCGGGCTCGTCGCAGGATGCCGAGAGCGGTGCCCGGTCGGCCGGCGGGGTCGCGGAGGCCTCCAGCGGAGGGAGCGCGGGCGGCGGGCGTACGTGGGGGGACGTCGTGCGGACCGATGACGACAGCGGCGAGCAGGCTCCCGGCAGGAGCGTGGACGACGTAGGGGATCCTGCGGGGTGCGAGGCGGGCGGCGGAGATGATCGCGCGGACGTTGGGACCGCTGGCGGCGGCGCCGGTGCGGGTGCAGGTAACGCTGGCGGCGGTGCCGGCGGGGACGCTGGGAGCGCTGGCGGCGGTGCTGATGCGGCAGTTGGAGCGGCTGCCGGCGGCGCGGAGTCGGGAGCTGCCGCCGCAAGCGGTGGTGTGCGGTCCGGAAGTTCGGCCGGCAGTGGCAGGGAGCCGGGGACACGGACTTCCGGCGGTGAGGATGCCGTCGGCGCGGGGGACGAGGATGCGCCAACGGGAATCGTGCCGCGGGTCGTGGTCCCCGCGTCGTCTCAGGGGGCCTTCGACAAGGTGAAACCGCGGCGCGACGGCGACGAGCCGGCCGGCCCCGAGGGGGCGGTGCCCTCTGTGCCGCCGCCAGGGCAATCGCCTGAAGACACCGCATCCCCGTAGACGGCCGAGATCCCCACGGGAAACGAGGGTACGGGCGCGGGGCGGTAAGCTGAGGGCCCAGCTACGGCGACGCGCGGGCGCATGCCCCGTGACGCGTCCTCGCGGTGCGGCCGGGCGCCGATACCCGCGACCCCAATCTGTTCGAAGGAGAACTCCAAGTGTCCGAGCGCACTCTTGTCCTGATCAAGCCCGACGGGGTTAAGCGTGGCCTCATCGGTGATGTGATCGCCCGTGTGGAGCGCAAGGGCCTCAAGGTCGTGGCGATGGACCTGCGCACCCTCGACGCCGACACCGCCAGGGTCCACTACGCCGAGCACGCCGAGCGGCCGTTCTTCGGTGAGCTCGTCGAGTTCATCACGTCGGGGCCGCTCGTCGCCATGGTGCTCGAGGGCCCGCGCGCCGTCGAGGCCTTCCGCGCGCTGGCCGGCGCCACCGACCCGGTGAAGTCGGCGCCCGGCACGATCCGCGGCGACCACGCGCTCGAGATCGGTGAGAACGTCGTGCACGGCTCCGACTCCCCCGAGTCCGCCGCCAGGGAGATCAAGATCTTCTTCCCGGACCGGTTCTAGCCACTTCACGCTCCGCCCGCGCCCGTGTCAGCTGTCCAGCTGCGCGGGCGCGCGGCTTTCCGGGATGTGTCGGCGTCGGGGTTTCTGTCGGTGGGCTCACGTACGGTGTGGGCCAAGTGGTCGGTGCTGCGTTCCCGAGGCATTTTGGAACGTTCCAGAACCTGGCCGGATGTTGTGGTGCAATCCGGGCAAAATTGCGGTTGAGGTTGAGGCTGGAGATTTTTGAGAGGCGCGGGGGCTGATCGCACCCCTCGGTGGGTACGTCACGTTACGATTCGAATTCGATCCGTAGTCACTCGCGAACGACGTTACGGAGGGCTCCGTTCCCCATGGGCAGCAAGCTCGCGTTCCTCGGCCGTGACATGGCGGTCGACCTGGGCACCGCCAACACGTTGGTCTACGTGCGCGGCCGGGGCATCGTGCTCAACGAGCCGTCAGTCGTGGCGATCAACACCACTACGGGCAAGATCGTTGCGGTTGGCATCGAGGCCAAGCGGATGATCGGTCGTACGCCCGGCAACATCATCGCCATCCGCCCGCTCAAGGACGGCGTGATAGCCGACTTCGACGTGACCGAGCGCATGTTGCGATATTTCATCCAAAGGGTGCACAGGCGTCGGCATTTCGCCAAGCCGCGCATCATCATCGCCGTGCCCAGCGGCATCACCAGCGTCGAGCAACGCGCGGTGAAGGAGGCCGGATACCAAGCGGGGGCGCGGAAGGTCTACATCGTCGAGGAGCCCATGGCCGCCGCCATCGGGGCGGGGCTGCCGGTGCACGAGCCCACCGGCAACATGGTCGTCGACATCGGCGGCGGCACCACCGAGGTGGCGATCATCTCGATGGGTGGCGTGGTGGCCAGCCAGTCGATCAGGATCGGTGGCGACGAGCTCGACCAGGCGGTGATCGCGTTCGCCAAGAAGGAGTTCTCGCTGATGCTCGGCGAGCGCACCGCCGAGGAGATCAAGATGGCCATCGGCTCGGCCTGCTCCAACGGTGAGGAGGCACACGCGGAGATCCGCGGCCGCGACCTGGTCAGCGGGCTACCCAAGACGATCATCGTGTCCGGCGAGGAGATCAGGAAGGCCATCGAGGAGCCGGTCAACGCGATCGTGGACGCGGTGAAGAGCACGCTCGACAAGTGCCCGCCAGAGCTGTCCGGCGACATCATGGACCGCGGCATCGCGCTCACCGGCGGAGGCGCCCTGCTCAAGGGGCTTGAGGAGCGCGTCAAGGCCGAGACGGGCATGCCGGTGCACCTCGTCGACAACGCACTCGACTCGGTGGCCATCGGCTCGGGCAGGTGCGCCGAGGACTTCGAATCGCTCCAAGACGTCCTGGTGCCGGAGTCGCGACACTGATGAGAGACTCGCGCCGGGCCCGGCTGATCCTCGGAATGCTGCTGACGGCGGCTCTGGTCATCCTGACCATCGACCACCGCACCGGCGAGAGCTCGCCGCTGCGCCCGCTGCGCGCGGCAGGAGCGTGGGTCTTCGGCACGGCCGAGCAGTTCGGCGGCGGGCTGGTGCGGCCGGTCGGCGGGTTCGTGCACGCCATCCTGACCGCGCCGAGTGCCCAGGAACGCATCCGGGTGCTCAAGGAGGAGAACGCGAAGCTGCGCACGGAGCTGCTGACGGCCAAGCACGACGGGGCCCGCTCCAACGAGCTCAAGGAGCTGCTCGGGCTGGCGGGGACCGGTGGATACAAGGTCGTCACGGCCAACGTCGTCGCCAGGCGCGGGCAGCCGGGGTTCGAGGACACCGTCCAGATCGACGCCGGCACCAGTGACGGTGTGCAGCCCGAGATGACCGTGCTCAATGGCGACGGGCTGGTCGGGCGGGTGATCCACGCCGCCGCCCGCACGTCGACGGTGGTGCTGCTCAGCGATCCGGCCTCGGCCGCCGGGGCGCGGCTGGAAGGGGGCAGGGAGATCGGGGTCGTGCACGGGGTGGGCGAGCACGGCAGGCTCGTCCAGTTCCGGCTCCTCGATTCCACGGCGCCGCTGACCAGGGGCGGGCGCATCGTCAGCTTCGGCTCCCAGAACGGGCGGCCTTACGTTCCCGGGGTGCCCATCGGGGTGATCGAGCGGGTGGAGTCGACCCCCGGGGAGCTGACCCGCATCGCGTACGCCCGGCCGTATGCGGATCTGACGGCACTCGACGTGGTGGGTGTGGTGGTGGAGGCCCCCAAACGGGATCCGCGTGATGCGGTGCTGCCTGCCAAGGAGGGGGCCCGATGATCGGCCGACGGCGTGCGCCGGGAGCGTTCATCGGGTGGCGCGAGCTTGGAGCGGTTGCCCTGCCCGGGAGGCGCGGACCCCGTGCGGTCGAGGCCACACGGCGGTGCAGACGCGGGGCCATTGCGATGGCCGGGCGCAGAGCGGTCGAGCGGCGCCGCCCGGGAGGGGGCGTGGTGAGTGGAAGGGCCGGTCGGAAGGGGGCGCAGTGATCGGCGGGGTCTCCGTGCTGCTGGCGTTGCTGGCGCAGGTCATGCTGGTCAATCGGGTGCCGCTGCCGGCCGGGGGCGCGCCTGACCTGGTGTTGCTTGCCGTCGTCGGCGCGGCGCTGGGGCGGGGGGCCGCGTCCGGGGCGACGCTCGGCTTCTTCGCCGGGCTGCTGGTCGACATCATGCCGCCGACCGCGCACCTGGTGGGCCAGTACGCGTTCGTGCTGGCGCTCGTCGGCTACATCGCCGGACGCGGTGCGGGCGGGCCGGTGACGACCGTGGTGCTGTGCGTGCTGCTGGCGCCGTTGCTGGCCGCGGCCGTGGGCATGCTCATCTCCGATCCCCGGGTGACCATGTCCACACTGATCGAGCAGGTGCCCGTCACCGTCGTGTACACGCTGCTCGTGTCGCCGATCGTGATCTGGCTGACCACACGGGGCAGACGGCCGAGGTACTCGACATGATCAGGATGCGGGGGCGGCTGCTGGTGCTGCACGTGCTGGTGCTGGCGCTGCTCGTCGTGCTGGCAGTGCGCCTGTGGCAGGTGCAGGTCGTACGCGGGAACGAGTTCGTGACGCGGGCGACGGAGACCAGGACGCGGACCGTGATCGTGCCGGCCGTACGCGGGCAGATCCTCGACTCGTCGGGACGGCCGCTGGTGCGCAACAAGACCGCGCTCGTCGTGTCCGTGGACCGGGCCAGGTTGTCGCGGACGCCCGACGGGGGCGTGGAGGTCCTGAGCAAGTTGTCCGCGGTGCTCGGCACGCCGGTCGCGGATCTGCAGCGGCGGATCACACCGTGCGGGCCGGGGGTGGGCAAGCCGTGCTGGACGGGATCGCCGTACCAACCCGTTCCTCTGGACGAGAAGGTCGACCCACGCAAGGCGCTGCAGATCCTGGAGCGGCAAGAGGAGTTTCCCGGGGTGACGGCGGAGATCCACTCCGTGCGGCAGTATCCCGGCGGCAGGGCCGGCGCGCAGATGCTGGGCTACCTGCAGCCGGTGACCGAGCAGGAACTGGAGAAACGCGAAGGGCTCAAGGCCAGCTTCTCGGGTGTGGACCTGGCGGGGCGCGACGGGCTCGAATACGTCTACGACGACGCGTTGCGCGGCAAGTCGGGACTGCGCAGGGTGCAAGTGGACCGGATGGGCAAAGCGCTCGGGCTGGAGGCGCAGGTGACGCCCATTCCCGGCGACCACCTGGTGACCAGCATCGATTCGCGGATTCAGACGATCACCGAGAGGGCGTTGAACAAGGCGATGAAGTCCGCGCCCGCCGCAGACGGCGGGGCAGGGGTGGTGCTGGACGCGCGCTCGGGGCGGGTGGTGGCGCTGGCCAGCGCGCCCGGCTACGACCCGGCGATCTGGGGTGGCGGGATCTCGGCCCGCGGCTACCAGTGGCTGTTGTCGGACAAGTCGGGCAAGCCGCTGGTGTCGCGAGCGATCAACGGCCAGTTCGCGCCGGGCTCCACGTTCAAGATCTCCTCCGTCTCGGCGATGTTGCGGGCGGGCTATCCGCTCAACGGCAAGTACGGCTGCCCGGGCTCGTACACGGTGGGCGGCCGGGCCTTCAACAACTTCCGCGGCATCGGGCTGGGCACCCTCGACCTGCACACGGCGCTGGTCAAGTCGTGCGACACGATCTTCTACCGGGCGGCCTACGAGCAGTACCTCAGGGACGGCGGGCGGCAGCCCAAGAAGAAGCCGAAAGAGGTGTTCGCCAACATGGCCAGGTCGTTCGGGTTCGGCAGCCCGACCGGCGTGGACCTGCCCGGCGAGTCCGCCGGCCGCATTCCCGACCGGGCCTGGAAGAAGGACCTGTGGAACAGGACCAGCGCGGTCAACTGCGAGCGGTCGCGCAAGGGATATCCGGAGGTGAAGGACCGGGCGCGGGCCGAATTCCTCAAGCGGCTGGCGCTGGAGAACTGCACCGAGGGATTCCTGCTGCGGCCCGGTGACTCGGCCAACTTCTCCATCGGGCAGGGCGACGTGCTGGTCACGCCGATGCAGCTGGCCAGGGCCTACATGGCGCTGGTAAGTGATGGGAAGCTGCGCAGCCCACGCATCGCATGGGCGCAGGTGCGGCCCGACGGCAAGGTGGTCAGGACCTTCCCCGTGCCGGTGGTGGGCAAGCTGCCGCTCAGCGAGAAGGAGCGGCTCTACATCAAGAACGCGCTGAGCCAGGTCGCCCAGGACGGCACCGCGGCAGGGGCGTTCGCGGGGTTCCCGATGAACAAGGTGCGCATCGGGGGCAAGACCGGCACGGCGGAGGTGTGGGGCAAGAAGGACACCTCGTGGTTCGCCTCCTTCGCGCCCACGAAGAACCCGCGGTACGTGGTGGTCGTCATGGTCTCCCAGGGCGGGATGGGCTCGCAGACCGCGGCGCCGGCCGTGCGGGAGATCTATGAGGGCATCTACGGCATCAAGCGGCCGGCGGCCGTGCCCGGCGGGAAGCTGACCACCAAGCTGCCGACGTTCAGGCCGGACGGGACGGTGGTCCCGGGATGACCGCCCGTACCGCCGTCGTCCGGCGGCCCTCGCTCCTGCGGCGGATGGCGCGCGAAAATTCGACGGTACGCCGGCTCGATGGGCTGATGCTGGTCGCGGTGGCCGGGTTGTGCGTGATCGGCACGCTGCTGGTGTGGTCGTCCACCAGGACCTGGGCGCCCGGAGCCACCGGGCTGGTGAAGAAGCACCTGCTCAATGAGGTCATCGGGGTGGTTCTGTGCGCGGTGGTGGCCACCATCGACCACCGCGCGATGCGGGCGTACGCGCCGCTGGTGTTCCTGGTGTCGCTGGTGGGGCTGGGGCTGGTGCTCACGCCGCTGGGGGCGACGATCAACGGGTCGCATTCGTGGATCCTGCTGGGCGGTGGATTCGCGGTGCAGCCGTCGGAGTTCGCCAAAGTGGGGCTGGTGTTGATCATCGCGATGCTGCTGGCGCAGCCGGCCGAAGGCACCGACCGGCCACGCGGGCTCGACGTCGTGCTGGCGCTCGTGGCCGCGACGATCACGATGGGAATGGTGATGCTCCAGCCCGACCTCGGCACGGCCATGGTCCTGGCCGTGATCACGGCGGCCGGGCTGATCATCGGGGGCGTCCGCAAGCGAGTGATCATCGCGATGACGATGGTGGCCGCCGCCGCGATTTTCGCGGTGTTCAAATTCGAGATGCTGGAGCCCTACCAGGTGGCGCGGTTCACCGCGTTCGTGGATCCGAGCGTCGATCCGCGCGGAGTGGGCTACAACAGCACACAATCACTGATCGCCATCGGGTCCGGGCAGTTGCTGGGCAAGGGGTTGCTCGGTGGCGGGCAGACGACCGGCAGGTTCGTGCCCGAGCAGCACACCGACTTCATCTTCACGGTGGCCGGCGAGGAGTTCGGGTTCCTCGGGTCGGTGACGGTCGTGTTGCTGCTCGGCGTGGTGCTGGTGCGCGGGCTGAAGATCGCCAGGAAGTGCGAGGACCGGTTCGGGACGCTGGTCGCGGGGACGATCGTGTGCTGGTTCGCGTTCCAGACGTTCATCAATGTCGGGATGACGATCGGGATCATGCCGATCACCGGGCTGCCGCTGCCGTTCGTGTCATATGGCGGGACCGCGACATTCGCGAATCTCATCGCGATCGGACTTCTGCAAGCCATCAAGATACGCGGCCAGTCGTTTAATTAGATGTATGTTCCTGGCCTATTGCGATGAGTGCGAGGGGCGCTTTCTGCTGCCCGCGAACCACGTCGTCGCCGTGCACAACCTGGAAAGCGGCGTGATCGCCGTGGAGCTGACCTGCTACGAAGGGCACCACGTCCTGGTGCTCAGCGGAAACGACGTTGGGACGTCGGCCAAAAACCTGCTCGTCGGCCTGCCGCCCTACGGTCGTGACCGGCAAATGCCGTAGGTGCGGCTGTGCTACCTGCAGCGGCAGTCCATTCGGCAGGTTGCTCATCGGCGCAGGACCTGCCACCGTCTGACCGCCGCTACCCTGGACGGTATGCCTGTCGAGTCGATTTTCCACCGTCTGGAAGCGCTGCTGCCCAAGGTGCAGAAGCCGATCCAGTATGTCGGGGGTGAGCTCAACTCGACCGTCAAGGACTGGGACTCCGCCGACGTGCGGTGGGCGTTGATGTACCCGGACGCCTATGAGGTCGGGCTGCCCAACCAGGGTGTGGCGATCCTCTACGAGATTCTCAACGAGCTGCCGGGGACTCTGGCCGAGCGCACCTACGCGGTGTGGCCGGACCTCGAGGCACTCATGAGGGCCGAGGGTGTCCCGCAGTTCACCGTCGACGCGCACCGGCCGGTGCGTGCCTTCGACGTGCTCGGGGTGTCGTTCTCCACCGAGCTCGGCTACACCAACCTGCTGACCGCCCTCGACCTGGCCGGCATCCCGCTGCACGCGGCGGACCGGGGGGAGGACGACCCGATCGTGATCGCGGGCGGCCACGCGGCCTTCAACCCCGAGCCGATCGCCGACTTCCTCGACGCGGCCGTGCTCGGCGACGGGGAGCAGATCTCCATCGCCGTCAGCGAGGTCGTCCGCGAGTGGAAGGCCGAGGGCCGGCCCGGCGGGCGGGACGAGCTGCTGATGCGGCTCGCCGAGTCCGGCGGCGTCTACGTGCCCAAGTTCTACGACGTCGACTACCACCCGGACGGGCGCATCAAGCGCGTCGCGCCCAACAGGCCCGGCGTGCCGTGGCGGGTGCACAAGCACACCGTGATGGACCTGGACGAGTGGCCCTATCCGAAGAAGCCGCTGGTCCCGCTGGCGGAGACGGTGCATGAGCGGTTCAGCGTGGAGATCTTCCGCGGCTGCACCCGCGGGTGCCGGTTCTGCCAGGCAGGCATGATCACGCGCCCGGTGCGCGAGCGGTCGATCACCACGATCGGTGCGATGGTCGACAACGGCATCAAGGAGTCCGGCTTCAACGAGGTCGGCCTGCTGTCGCTGTCGTCGGCCGACCACTCCGAGATCGGAGACGTCGCCAAGGGCCTGGCGGACCGCTACGAGGGCACCAACACCTCGCTGTCGCTGCCCTCGACCAGGGTCGACGCGTTCAACATCGACCTGGCCAACGAGTTCTCCAGGAACGGCAGGCGCTCGGGCCTGACGTTCGCGCCGGAGGGTGGCTCGGAGCGGATGCGCAAGGTGATCAACAAGATGGTCACCGAGGAGGACCTCATCCGCACCGTCACCACGGCCTATTCGCAGGGGTGGCGGCAGGTCAAGCTCTACTTCATGTGCGGCCTGCCCACTGAGCAGGACGAAGACGTGCTGGGCATCGCCGACCTGGCCAAGAAGGTCATCAAGGCGGGCCGTGAGGCCACCGGCAGCCGCGACATCCGCTGCACGGTCTCCATCGGCGGCTTCGTGCCCAAGCCGCACACGCCGTTCCAGTGGGCGGGGCAGGCCGACCACGAGACCGTCGACCGGCGGCTCAAGGCGCTGCGCGACGCGCTCAGGAGCGACAAGGCGTACGGCCGGGCCATCGGCTTCCGCTACCACGACGGCAAACCCTCGATCGTGGAGGGCCTGCTGTCGCGTGGCGACCGCCGGGTCGGTGCCGTGATCCGCGCCGTCTGGGAGGACGGCGGCCGGTTCGACGGCTGGAGCGAGCACTTCTCCTACGAGCGCTGGAGGGCGGCCGCCGAGAAGGCCGGCATCGACGTGGACTGGTACACCACGCGTGAGCGGGAGGAGAACGAGGTCCTGCCGTGGGACCACCTCGACGCCGGGCTCGACCGCGAATGGTTGTGGCAGGACTGGCAGGAGGCTGTCTCCGGCAGTGAGGTCGAGGACTGCCGCTGGACTCCGTGCTACGACTGCGGCGTCTGCCCGACCATGGGCACAGAAATTCAAATCGGTCCCACGGGGCGAAAACTCCTTCCTCTTACGGTGGTTTAGCGCGCTCAGTGGGCGAGCCGTGCCTCGGCGTACACGTACATACGCTTGGGCGGCTTATCCTGAGACGAAGGAACCTGAAAGAAGGACTCTGACAAGGGAAGGACGACAAGCTCTGAAACCTGTTCCCGAAGGGCCTCCGCCCGCGCCCACGGTGCAGCGCCTGCGTGTGCGTTACGCCAAGCGCGGCCGCCTGCGCTTCACCAGCCACCGCGACATTTCGCGGGCCGTCGAGAGGGCGGTTCGTCGTGCCGGTATTCCGGTGGCTTACAGCGCGGGATTCTCGCCCCACCCGAAGATCTCCTACGCGGGCGCGGCGCCGACCGGTGTCGCCAGCGAAGCCGAATACCTCGAGATCGGTGTCACCACGCCGTGCGACCCTGAGCAGATCAGGTCCGCTTTGGACGCGTCGTTGCCGCCGGGGCTCGATGTGCTCGACGTCGTGGAGGCGGGTCAGGGCGGACTGGCCGACCGCTTGGAGGTCTCCGATTGGGAGGTGCGGCTGCCTGGTGCCGATCGCGAGCTCGCCGAGGTGGCGGCGGAGAAGTTCCTCGCGGCGGGCACCGTGGAGGTCGAGCGCCTCACCAAGAAGGGCCCCCGTCGCTTCGACGCGCGCGAGGCCGTCCTGGTGCTGACGGTGTCCGAGGGAACAGACAGAATCGCAGCTCAGGTGCTTGGAGGACCGTGTGTCATACTGCGCATGGTTATTCGGCACATGACGCCTGCCGTTCGACCCGACGATGTGCTCACAGGGCTGCGCCTTGTGGCCGACTTCGCGCCGCCGGTTCCCCCCGAGGTGACCAGGCTGGCGCAGGGGCCGCTTGACGCTAGCACCGGTGCGCTTGCCGACCCGCTCGACCTGGACCGCGACAAAACGCGCGGCGGCGAGGCGGGACCGGCGGGTGAGCACGTCGCCGGTTAGGACGCGCCCAGCGTGAGCCGGGCACGACCGCTGACAGGACTTGGCGCCGGTGCCTCCGACATGGAGGCGCTGGCGGACAACTGAGACACGAGGGCTCCTGCGCGGCGCGGCGACGCGCCCGGGAGCTGACGGGAGAGCGCCCGCATGCTCGACAACGAGCCCAACGCCGGGGCCACTGGCCCTGACGGGGAGACAACTGAACAGACCAAGGTGACCGAACGTCGCCGCTCCGCCAGCCGCCCGGCCGGTCCGCCGCCCGAGCTGCCCGAGGAGCCGGCCTCCGTTCCGGTCACCATTCCTGCCGCGCAGGCCGCGCCGTCGGTCGCGGAGGGCGAGCCGGTGCGGCGCGCCGTCGCACAGCGCGCTGCCGGCGAGCCTGATCCTGACGTCCTCGCGGCCGCTGAGGCTGCGAACGGCGTCGCTGGCGCCGGCACGGCCGGTGGCGATGTCGCCGCGGTCGGCGAGGCCCGCGTCGAGAGCCCGGTCGAGGGCGTCTTGGCCGAGGCCGTTGCCGAGGCCGAGGAGAAGCCCAAGAGGGCTACGAGAACGCGGTCCACCGCGACGACCCCGCGTCGGCGTACCACGAAGAAGGCCGCCGAGGCCGAGCCGGAAGAGGCGGCAGCGATTCCGGAGGGTGCTGAGCCTGCCGAGGCCGAGGCGGCCCCCGTGAAGCGGCGCAGGACCACGCGCAAGAAGGCCGAGCCGGAAGAGACCGTGGCGCCAGAGGCTCCCGCCGCCGTCGAAGAGGCGGTTGCCGGTGACGTGGAGGCCGCGGAGGCCGCTGCGCCACGGGCGGGCCGCACGAGGACGCGCGCCGGACGTGGCGCTGCGGCGCGGGCGGCCGCCGGCGGTGACGCCGGGGTCGGTGCCGAGGCCGCGGAGGCCGAAGGCGCGGCGGTTTCCGGCGTGAAGGCCGCCGAGGCGGACGTTTCCGGTGCCCGGGCTGTCGTGTCCGGCGGGGACGTCGAGGACGAAGAGGACATCATCGAGATCCTGCCTGAGGACGAGCCGCTCGACGATGAGCCCGCGGGCGAGGACCTCGACGAGGAGTCCGTGCGGCCGAGTCTGCTCGCCGACCCGTTCGGGTTTGCGGCACGCACGCAGGACGAGGCGGGCGGCACCGCGTTCCAGCGGCCGGCGGCCATTTTCGCGCCGCTGTTCCAGGCACCGGATCCCACCCAGGCCAAGCCTGCCGTGGTCCGGCGGCCCGAGCCGCAGCCCGCTGCCGCCGAAGCTCCGCCCACTGAGGCGGAGGACGTGGCCGAGGAGGCCGTGAGCGAGGAAGAGGCCGAGGCCGACACCTCCGATGAGCAGGAGGAGGAAGGCGGCGGCCGGCGTCGGCGCCGCCGCCGTGGCGGCCGGGGCCGTGGCAAGGCCCGCGAGCGCGACGAGGCCGAGGACAGCGAGGAATCCGAAGAGGAATCCGACGAGGAGGAGGCCGAGGAGGCCCAGGAAGAGGAGGGCTCCACCTCGCGCCGCCGGCGCCGTCGGCGTCGCCGGGGCACCGAAGAGATCGCCGAGCCGGCCACCGACGACCCGCCGAACACGGTCGTACGCATCCGCGCACCGCGTTCCGGCCGTGCGGCCCCGCTCGACACCGCCACCGACGGCGTGCAGAGCGTGCGCGGCTCCACCAGGCTGGAGGCCAAGAAGCAGCGGCGCCGCGAGGGCCGCGAGCTCGGCCGCCGGCGCCCGCCGATCATCACGGAGTCGGAGTTCCTGGCCCGCCGCGAGTCCGTCGACCGGATGATGGTGGTGCGCAGGCAGGGCGACCGTACGCAGATCGCGGTGCTGGAGGACGGCGTGCTCGTCGAGCACTACGTCAACCGCGAAGCCAGCCAGTCCTACGTGGGCAACGTCTACCTCGGCAAGGTGCAGAACGTGCTGCCGTCGATGGAGGCGGCGTTCGTGGACATCGGCAAGGGCAGGAACGCTGTCCTGTACGCCGGCGAGGTCAACTTCGACACCGCCGGAATGGAAGGCCAGCCCAAGCGGATCGAGTCGGCGCTGAAGTCGGGTCAGTCCGTGCTCGTGCAGGTCACCAAGGACCCGATCGGGCACAAGGGCGCGCGGCTCACGTCGCAGATCAGCCTGCCCGGACGCTACCTGGTCTACGTGCCCGACGGCTCGATGACCGGCATCAGCCGCAAGCTGCCCGACAAGGAGCGCACGCGGCTCAAGAGCATCCTGAAGAAGGTCATGCCGGAGAACGCCGGCGTGATCGTACGCACCGCGGCCGAGGGCGCCTCCGAGGACGAGCTGGCCCGCGACGTGGCCCGGCTGTCCGCCCAGTGGGAGAGCATCCAGAAGAAGGCCAAGTCGGCCAGCCCGCCCGAGCTGCTGTCCGCCGAGCCCGACCTGACCATCAGGGTCGTGCGTGACGTCTTCAACGAGGACTTCACCTCGCTGGTCGTGCAGGGCGAGGAGGCCTGGGACACGGTCGACGACTACGTCAAGTACGTCGCGCCGCACCTGGCCGAGCGGCTGTCGAGGTGGGACGGCGAGCAGGGCGACGGCGACGTCTTCGAGTCGTACCGGATCGACGAGCAGCTCGGCAAGGCGCTGGACCGCAAGGTGTGGCTGCCGAGCGGCGGCTCGCTGGTGATCGACCGGACCGAGGCGATGACCGTCGTCGACGTCAACACCGGTAAGTTCACCGGCCAGGGCGGCAACCTCGAGGAGACCGTCACCAGGAACAACCTGGAGGCGGCCGAGGAGATCGTGCGCCAGCTCCGGCTGCGCGACATCGGCGGCATCATCGTGATCGACTTCATCGACATGGTGCTGGAGTCGAACCGGGACCTGGTGCTGCGGCGGCTCCTGGAGTGCCTGGCGCGCGACAGGACGAAGCACCAGGTGGCCGAGGTGACCTCGCTGGGTCTGGTCCAGATGACGCGTAAGCGGGTCGGTCAGGGGCTCCTGGAGGCCTTCTCGACGCTCTGTGAGTGCTGCAACGGGCGTGGCCTGCTGGTCTCCACGGAGCCGGTGGAGACCAAGCCTGAGGCGCGTGGCACGCAGGGGAAGATGGCCGTGGAGAAGGCGGTCTCCGACAAGGTTTCCGCGGCCAAGGACTCTGCTGGTCGTGATACGGTGACCGGTGCGCTTGAAGACGTCCCGTCAGAGGACGACCAAGCCGGTCAGACTTCTGGCAGGGGGCGGCGACGCTCCCGCCGAGCCAAGTCCGCCGAGTAGCCTCGGCGGGCGTCCGACGATCCGTCCGGTTCGCCTAGGGCACCGCTAATCCGGTACCCTGGTGAATCGGTGCGTCAGGTGACGTGCCCTGTTGGCGCGCCTACTCGGATCGTCGGTTCGAGACAGGATCGAATGACAAGGCGCAGCATTCGGCGGCCATCCTCGTTGTGGGGTGGTCGTGACAACAGCGAGTCAGTAGAAGGGTTCCGCGGTGTACGCGATCGTTCGTTGCGGCGGCAGGCAGCAGAAGGTCTCCGTCGGTGACGTCCTCGAGGTGGACAAGGTCGCCGGCGAGGTCGGCTCTTCGGTTTCGCTGCCGACGGTGCTCGTCGTCAACGATGGCGACGTGACGACCGAGGCGGGCAAGTTCACGGTCAGCGCCGAGATTCTCGGCGAGACCAAGGGCCCGAAGATCCGCATTCTCAAGTACAAGAACAAGACCGGTTACAAGAAGCGCCAGGGTCACCGCCAGCGGTACACCCAGGTGAAGATCACCGGTATCGACCAGGCCTGATCGGGAGTTTGAGAGATGGCACACAAGAAGGGCGCGTCGTCCACCCGGAACGGCCGTGACTCCAACGCACAGCGCCTGGGCGTCAAGCGTTTCGGTGGCCAGCTGGTCAACGCGGGCGAGATCATCGTCCGCCAGCGTGGCACCCACTTCCACCCCGGCGACAACGTCGGCCGTGGTGGCGATGACACCCTGTTCGCGCTGGCCGCCGGTCACGTGCAGTTCGGCGTCAAGCGCGGCCGCAGGGCCGTGAGCATCGTTCCCGTCGCGGAGTAGCTTTTCGCATCCCGACCTGGGAATTGTCTGGGGTGGATCGAGCGGTTTCGATCCACCCCTTTTGCGTTGTGTGGGAACAATGAGAGGCCCCTGGTGGGGCGATGGAGGAGTGCGGCATGCCGGACTTTGTGGACCAGGTGGTCCTGCATATCAAGGCCGGTGACGGGGGGAACGGCTGTGCCTCCATCCACCGGGAGAAGTTCAAGCCGCTCGGCGGCCCCGACGGGGGGAACGGCGGGCGCGGCGGCGACGTGATCCTCGAGGTCGATCCCAATACCGCAACCCTGCTCGACTACCACCGGCGGCCCCACCGCAAGGCCGACAACGGCAAACAGGGGCAGGGCTCCAACCGGGACGGCGCCAACGGGGAGGACGTGGTCCTGCCCGTGCCCAACGGCACCGTCGTCAAAGACGCCGCCACGGGTGAGGTGCTGATCGACCTCGTGGGGGCCGGTACCCGATACGTGATCGCCCAGGGCGGGCACGGCGGGCTGGGCAACGCCGCCCTGGCCAGCACGAAGCGGAAGGCGCCCGGGTTCGCGCTGCTCGGGGAGCCCGGCGACGGGCTCGACGTCATGCTGGAGCTGAAGAGCGTCGCGGACGTGGCGCTGGTCGGGTTCCCGAGCGCCGGCAAGTCGTCGCTGATCGCCGCGTTGAGCGCGGCCAAGCCGAAGATCGCCGACTATCCGTTCACCACGTTGATCCCCAATCTCGGGGTGGTGACGGCAGGGGACAACGTGTTCACCGTGGCGGATGTGCCGGGGCTCATTCCCGGGGCGTCGCAGGGGAAGGGGCTCGGGCACGAGTTCCTGCGGCACGTCGAGCGGTGTGACATGCTCGTCCACGTCATCGACTGCGCCACCATGGAGCCAGGGCGCGATCCGGTCACGGATTACGAGGTGATCGAGGCCGAGCTGCGGGCGTACGGGAAGCTCGAGGACCGGCCGCGGATCGTCGTGCTCAACAAGGCCGACGTGCCGGACGCTCGGGAGCTGGCTGAAATGGTCACGCCTGAGTTCGAGGCGCGGGGGCTGCAGGTGTTCACGATCTCGGCGGCCACCCATGACGGGTTGCGGGAGCTCACGTACGCGATGGGCGAGTGGGTCGCGGCCGCCCGGGCCAACAAGCCGATCGAGGAGCCGACGCGGCTCGTGATCCGGCCCAAGCAACTCGGCGACGCCGGGTTCCGGGTGCGGCGGGTCAACGAGAACCTGTTCCAGATCACCGGCGAGAAGCCGGAACGGTGGATCAGGCAGACGGACTTCACCAACGACGAGGCGGTCGGATACCTCGCGGACCGGCTGGAGCGGCTCGGGGTCGAGGAGCAGCTCGCCAAGGCCGGCGCGACTGCGGGGGCCGAGGTGGTCATCGGGCCGATGGAGGGCGGGTACGTCTTCGACTGGCAGCCCACGATGAGCGCCGAGTCGGTCCGTCAAGGACCGCGCGGCTCCGACAACCGGCTCGGGTAGGGCCGGGCGCGGGGCTGTTGCCTCGTGGCCTGGCCTGACGGCCGCCCCGCGGGGCCACGCAAGCGCCCAGCGGGCGCGTGTGCCGGGCGGTGGATGCCTCTCGCGGGGGGCCATGTACGCGCGCGGCGGGCAGGGTCATGGCTTCGATAGGCTCACAGGTGTGCGGGAACAGATCAGCTCAGCGTCGAAGGTCGTTGTCAAGGTCGGCTCCTCCTCGCTCACCACCCCCCAGGGAATGATCGACGTCGATCGTGTGGACGCCTTGGTGGACGTGCTGGCGGCGCGGCGCCGTACCGGGACGCAACTCGTCCTGGTCTCCTCCGGGGCGATCGCAGCGGGCCTCGGCCCGCTCGGGCTGAGCACGCGACCGCGCGACCTCGCCACCCAGCAGGCGGCCGCATCCGTCGGCCAGGGCGTGCTGGTGGCCCGCTACACCTCCTCCTTCGCCCGGTACGGCCTGCGTGTCGGCCAGGTCCTGCTGACCGCCGACGACATGATGCGGCGCGCGCACCACCTCAACGCCCAGCGCACCTTGACCCGGCTCCTGGAGCTGGGCATCGTGCCCATCGTCAACGAAAACGACACCGTGGCCACCGACGAGATCCGCTTCGGCGACAACGACCGGCTGGCGGCGCTGGTGTCGCACCTGATCAGGGCGGACGCGCTGGTGCTGCTGTCGGACGTGGACGCGCTCTACGACGGCCCGCCCAGCCGGGCCGGCGCCCGCCGACTGGCCGAGATCCGGGGCCCGGAGGACCTGGCCGGCGTCGAGCTCGGCAGGAACGGCGCGAGCGTCGGCACCGGCGGCATGGTGACCAAGGTGCAGGCCGCCAGGATCGCGACGGGGGCCGGTGTCCCTGTGGTGCTCACCGCGGCCGCTCACGCGGCCCAGGCGCTGAGCGGCGCCGACGTCGGCACCTACTTCCACCCCGGTGGCCGCCACCCCGGCACGCGCCTGCTGTGGCTCGCGCATGCCGCCACCGGGCGCGGCCTGCTCCACCTCGACCAGGGCGCGGTCGAGGCCATCGTGACGCGCCGCAAGTCACTGCTGCCGGCCGGGGTGACGTCCGTGGAAGGCGACTTCGCCGCGGGCGATCCGGTGGACCTGTGCGGGCCTCAGGGGCTCGTGGTGGCCCGCGGGCTGGTCAACTTCGACGCCGCTGAGATTCCCGGCCTGCTGGGGCGCTCCACGAGAGAGCTCGCGAGCGCCCTCGGTCCGGAATATGAACGCGAGCTCATCCACCGCGACGACATCGTCATACTGGAAGCCCACAACTGACAACCCATAGAGGTCTTGAACAGCGGAGCGTAGCCATGAGCACAGAGTTCCTGAGGGTCGCCCAGGCGGCACGAGAGGCCGCCGCCGAGCTGGCCCCGTTGCCGCGGGCGCCGAAGGACCGGGCACTGCGCACCGTGGCCGACGCCCTGGTCGCGCACGCGGCCGAGATCGTCGAGGCCAACGCCAAGGACGTCGAGCAGGCCAGGACGCAGGGCACGTCCGAGACGATGATCGACCGGTTGCGGCTCGACGAGGCCCGGATCGCCAAGATCGCCGACGCCGTACGCGAGGTGGCCGACCTGCCCGACCCGGTCGGCGAGGTCGTCCGCGGCGCCACGCTGCCCAACGGGCTGGAGCTGCGCCAGCTCAGAGTGCCGCTGGGCGTCATCGGCATCATCTACGAGGGCCGTCCCAACGTCACGGTCGATGCCGCCGCGCTCTGCCTCAAGAGCGGCAACGCGGTCCTGCTCAGGGGCTCCTCCAGCGCCTACTCCTCCAACACCGCACTGGTCAGGATCATGCAGGACGCGCTGGCGGGCACCGAGGTGCCCGCCGGGGCCGTCCAGCTGGTGCCCGGCCAGACGAGGGACTCGGTCAAGGAGCTGATGCGCGCTCGCGGCCTGGTCGACGTGCTGATCCCGCGCGGCGGCGCGTCACTGATCAACTCGGTGGTCGAGGAGTCGACGGTGCCGGTGATCGAGACCGGTGTGGGCAACTGCCACGTCTACGTCGACGCCGAGGCCGACGTGGACCTGGCCGTGCAGATCCTGGTCAACGCCAAGGCGCAGCGGCCGTCGGTGTGCAACGCGGCCGAGACGTTCCTGGTGCACGAGGGTGTCGCGGACACGTTCGTGCCCAAGGCACTGCAGGCGCTCGCCGAGGCAGGCGTGACCGTGCACGGCGACGAGCGGATCGCCGGCTACGGCGCGGGCGTCGTGCCCGCCACCGAGGACGACTTCTACGCCGAATACCTCTCGCTCGACATCGCCGCCGCCGTCGTCGGCTCGCTGGAGGAGGCCGTGGCGCACATCAGGCGGTACGGCTCCGCGCACACCGACGCCATCGTCACCCGGTCGCAGCAGGCCGCCCGCAGGTTCGTGGCGCTGGTGGACTCGGCGGCCGTGGCGGTCAACGCCTCGACCAGGTTCACCGACGGGGGCGAGTTCGGATTCGGGGCCGAGATCGGCATCTCCACGCAGAAACTGCACGCACGCGGGCCGATGGGGCTGCCCGAGCTGACGTCCACCAAGTGGGTCTACACCGGTGAGGGGCATTTGCGCACGTCAGAAGGCACGGTCATGCCTTGCTGACCGGCGTGTCGGCCTGACTGGTGCCGCTCACCGCGGCTTGACTGGGAGACATGGACCTTGTCGTCGCCCTCGTCTTCTCGGCCGCGGTGTTGTTCGGCGCCGACCGGCTGCTGCTCTGGCTGGAGAGCCGCGGCCACGTCAACTGGCGCAGGAAGGGCCGCAGACGGCTGTCGGAGGAGCCCACGGCCCGGCTCGACAGCATGCTCTCCGACCACACACGCCGGTAAACCTTCGGCGTGCCTCAAGCGGCAACTCGTGTCTCGGCGCTAGGGTTGTGTCCCTTATGGGCGCGCCCGGCGGGGAGGGACGGTGAGCAAGCTCGGCAAGGTCGGGCCGTACACCCTGGTCGAGCGGCTCGGCCGGGGCGGGATGGGCGAGGTCTACCTCGCGACTACCCGCCGGGGCGAGGGCGTCGCGCTCAAGGTCCTGCACGATCTGGCAGAGGACGAGACCTCGCGCGTCAGGCTCGAGCGCGAGGTGCGCGCGCTGCGCAGGGTCGAGAGCCCGTACGTGGCCAAAGTGCTGGACGCCGATCTCAACTGCGCGCGGCCGTACCTGGTCATGGAGCACATCGAGGGCGCCACGCTGCTGGAGCAGGTACGCCAGAGCGGCCCCCTCGACGTCTCCGACCTCGTTGACATGGCGCAGGGCATCGCCGCGGCGCTCGCGATCATCCACGCGGCCGGAGTCGTGCACCGCGACCTCAAGCCGGGGAACATCATCATGGGCTCCGAGGGGCCCGTGCTGATCGACTTCGGGATCGCGCAGGTGCTCGACGCGACCCGGCTGACCATGACGGGCACGTTCCTCGGCACGCCCGGTTACACGGCGCCGGAGATCTTCGCCGACGAGCAGGTCGACTCGCCGGCCGACGTGCACGCGTGGGCGGCGACGGTAGCGTTCGCCGCCACCGGGCGGCCGACGTTCGGGCGGGGCACGGCTGAGGCGCAAATGTACGCGGTGCTGAACGGGCAGGCAGACCTCAAGGGCGTGCCGGTCGAGTTGTTGCCGCTGGTGCGGGCCGCACTCAACAGGGAGCCGGGCAAGCGGCCCACGGCGGCGTTGCTGGCCGACCGGCTCTCCCGGCTGGCCAAGGCCACCAGCGCCACGGAGCCCGAGCCGCCCGCGGCCGCCGACACGGCCGACGAATCAGGCAGGCCGACGCCCGCGCGGAGCCGCACCACCGAGGAGGCGGCCGCCAAGTCCGCCCGTGGCAGGCCCAACAACACGGGCGCGGACGGGAAGGTGCCCGCGCCGCGCCGTCGCCCGGCCGCCGACGCCGGCCGTGCTGGCACGGACGGCAAGGGCGCGGCGGCGCGCGGCCGCACGGGCCAGGACGGGACAGCGGCACGCGGCCGCACGGGGGGCGAGGAGGCCGCGGCCCGCCAGCGCTCTCCCAGGACGGGCGCGGCGGCGGACGGCGTCGTGGCGCGAAGCCGGATGGACGGGGCCGCGGCACGCACCCGGACGAGCGCGGACGGGAAGGTGCCCGCGCCCCGGACCCGGGGGAGCGGCGACGGGAAGAACACGGGGCCGCGCGCCAAGATGACCACGCCGCGCCAGAGAGCCGCGGCGGCCGTCCGGAGCAGGGCCAAGCCGCAGAGCAAGCGCACGGCGGAGTCTCACACCACGCTGCCGGCGGGCAACGGCGCTCTGCTGCTGCTCGCGGTGCTGGCCGTGCCGTGCGTGGTGACCTCGGTGATCTGGCCGATCGCCTCCATCGCGATCACGACCGTGTTCGTGGTGCTGACCAGGACATTGTGGATGAGCCACTGGCTGGTCAGGAACCGCAGCTCGCAGCGTACGCGGGTCACGCTGCGTGTGCTGCTGTTCCCGCTGGCGCTGGCCGGGGCGGCGGCGACCGCCGTGGTGTGGCCGGGCGTGCCCGTCGCGGTGGCGTCCGGCGGGGCGCTCTGGGTGACCGGGGGCGGTGAGATCGACACCGACTGGTGGCAGCAACCCGCGCCCGTGACGGTGGCGGGCGTGGTGTTCGGGATGCTGTGTGGCGGCATCACGGGGCGCGAGATCGAGCGGATCGGCGGCCGGTTGCCTGATCTACGCAGGGAGGGATTGCGTGCGCTGGCCGTGCTCGGCGGGTTCGTCGCCCTGTGCGCGGCCGCCGTACGCGCGCTCGCGCTGCTGCTCTGACCTGCGCCGACGCTGGCCGCCCGTGCTTCAACGGTAGGCGGGTTCGGCCCGCCGCCCAGTGGTGGGGGCGGCGGGTCGGACGCGGCCGATCAAGCTGGATCGGCCGCGTACGGCGATCGGGCTAGCCCTGGCCGCCGTCGCGGCGCGAGAAGCGGTTGAAGATGCGCTCGCCCGCGTTGACGGCGCCCTCGGCCACGTCACGCAGCACGCCGATGAACGGGTCCTGCGACTGTGACCAGGACGCGCGGTAGGACTCGGCCGCCGCCTTGATCTCGTCGGTGACTCGTGCGTTGGGGTCGTCCTCCCGGCGCGGGTAGTCCCCGCCGATGATCCGGTCGTACTCGCCGCTGCGCTGCCACTTGTCCAGCTCGGCCACGCGCACCACGGCGAACGGGTGGGTGGTGCCGAGCAGGTTGAGAACCTTGAGGAAGCCGTCGCGAAGGTCGCCCGCGGTGTCGTATTCCTGGTACTGCTCCAGGAACGCCTCGATGTTCATCTCGTGGGTGTAGTCGCCGCCGGCGAGCTTCATCAGCGCCCTCTTGCCCGCTTCGGGGTCCTGGCCGACGAGCAGGCCGCCGCGGTCGGAGGACAGCTCCGACTTGCGGTACCACTCCTCCAGGCCCGCGACGATCGCCCGCAGGCCGATGTAGCCGAGCGGGATCCAGGCGACGCGGGCAGCGAGCATGGTGAGGATGTCGAGCATCGTGCGGTAGACCGCGTGCCCCGACAGGATGTGCGCGGTCTCGTGGCCGATGACGAAGCGCTGCTCCTCCTCGTTCATGAGGTTGAGCAGACCGGTGGTCACGACGATGAACGGGTCGTCGAAGCCGATGGCCTTGGCCTGGACCTGCGGATCCTGCTGGACGTAGACCTCGGGGATCCGGTGCAGATCCAGGATGTACGCGGCGTCGCGGCCCATGTCGTAGACGGAACGGAACTGTGTTTCGCTCACGCGCACGGCCGAGGCCAGGTACATCAGGCGAAGGCGACGCTCGCTCACGAGGCCGGACATCTGCTTGAGAACCGTGTCGAACCCACTCAACTTACGCAGAGCGACCAGGGCGGACCGGTCTGCGGGGTGTTCGTAGGCTCGGGACGAGATGCCGGGCAGTTGGACGCGGTTGCGGTCCGGGGTGGTCGTCATGCCCGGCATGCTACGTCCGCAACGGAAGTGATGCGCGGCCATCGTCAAGGGGGGTGCCATCATGTTGTCGTAGGGTGTCCACGTAAGGTCCGTTTCATGATGAATGCGCCTGGTGTGCAGGGGATTAGGCGAGTAGGAGTGATGGGCGGGACGTTCGATCCCATCCATCACGGGCACCTTGTCGCGGCCAGCGAGGTCGCTCACCACTTCGAGCTTGACGAGGTCGTCTTCGTGCC
Organism: Nonomuraea sp. 3N208; assembly: GCF_052245935.1. Taxonomy (NCBI): domain Bacteria; kingdom Bacillati; phylum Actinomycetota; class Actinomycetes; order Streptosporangiales; family Streptosporangiaceae; genus Nonomuraea; species Nonomuraea sp. 3N208. The sequence goes on from NZ_JBQQBR010000015.1 coordinate 25,603, forward strand.
GACCGGACGGCCGTACCAGAAGTCTGAGCGCGAGGTATCCGCCGCCGAGGACCGTTATCTGATGACGGTGATCGCGACCGCGTCGAATCCCCGGTTCTCCGTGAGCAGGGTGGATGTGGACCGGCCGGGACCGACGTACACCATTGACACTTTGCGCGATGTTGCCGAAATCTATGGCCCTCAGGTAGAGCTCTACTTCATCACCGGCGCCGACGCGCTCGAGGCCATTCTCGGCTGGCAGAACGCCGACGAGCTGTTCGAGCTGGCCCATTTCGTCGGCTGCACGCGTCCGGGCCACACCCTGCACGATCCCGGGCTGCCCGAGGGAAAGGTCACGTTGCTGGAAATTCCGGCCCTCGCCATCTCCTCGTCGGAGTGCCGGCAGCGGGTGGCCAAGGGGGAGCCGATCTGGTACCTGGTGCCGGACGGAATCGTCCAGTACATCAACAAACGGGGGCTGTATCACGGCCACGGGTGAAGGATCTGTGCCGTACGTGAGGGGTTTCGGGCCGGAAGGGTACCCTCAACATAAGGGCATGCTGCCGACACAGGAGGACAGACCCGCATCGTGACCGCATCTGACAGATCCGTCCAGCTCGTGCGTATCGCCGCGGAGGCCGCGGCCGACAAGCTGGCCGATGACATCCTTGCCTACGACGTGAGCGAACAGCTCGTCATCACCGACGCCTTCCTGCTCTGCTCCGCCACCAACGACCGCCAGGTCCGCGCCATCGTCGACGAGATCGAGGAGCGGCTGCGCACCGAGGCCGACGCCAAGCCCGTGCGCCGCGAGGGCGAGCGCGAAGGGCGCTGGGTGCTGCTCGACTACATCGACTTCGTCGTGCACGTCCAGCACGAAGAGGACCGTACGTTCTACGCGCTCGAGCGCCTCTGGAAGGACTGCCCGGCCATCTCGCTGCCGGAGAGCGTCATGCAGGCCAACCTCCAGCGGGCGCGCGCGTGAGTGAGCGGCGCCAAGGAACCATCAGACGCAGCAGCAAAGCTCATGCTGATTTCGAGCCTTGTGGCGGGGACTCCGCATGAGCAAGCGGATCGTATGTCTGCGGCATGGGCAGACGTTGTGGAACGTTGAGCAGCGCTTCCAAGGGCACTCCGACATCCCGCTCGACGAGACCGGCGTCGCGCAGGCCGCCAGGGCCGCGTCGCTGCTGGCCTCGCTGCGGCCCACCCTCATCGTCTCCTCCGACCTGCAACGGGCCAACGACACCGCGCTGGCGCTCGGGCGTGTCGTCGGTCTCGACGTGGCCGTCGACAAGGACTTCCGCGAGCGCGGCGGCGGGCAGTGGGAAGGTCTGACGCGGGAGGAGATCGCCGCACGCTGGCCCGACGAGTACGTCGCCTGGGAAGCCCCGGACGGCGAGCTGGTCACGGACGTCGCCGCACGTGTGGCGGCGGCCATGCGCCGGTGGGCGGGTCGGCTGGACGGCGATGGGCTGCTGGTCGTGGCCTCGCACGGCGCCGCGCTGCGGCTGGGCATCTGCGAGTTGCTCGGGCTGCCCGAGGCGTTGTGGCCGGCGATCGGCGGGCTGGGCAACTGCTCCTGGTCCGTGCTGCAGGAAGGGCGCAAGGGATGGCGGCTGCTCGAGCACAACGCCGGGACCCTGCCGGAGCCGGTCAACAGCGACGACCGGCCGGACGCCGAAGCATAACCATCCCGTACGGCTCGGGGGCCGTACGGCGGCGGTATTCGTGATGGCGATCCCCCTGGCCTGGCGGCACCGTGTCTTCACCGTGCTGGAGCTGCCACCGGCCGGCCTGCTCGGGTTCGACGTGCACACGCCGCTCGGGCCCGGCGACACGGTGACGATCAGCGTGGAGCACCCGGGCGTGCAGCGGTGCCGGGTCGTGGATGGGCCGGAGCCGGCCCCCGATGATCCGGGGGCGCGGCGTAGTTCTTGAGCGCCATGGCGCTCGGCGTCGTCAACCTCCTGATGAGGCGCTTCCCCGGCAGGTGGGACAGGACACGCATGGCCTGGTTGCGCCGCCAGATCTGGGACCTCTTCTGAGGGACCAGATAATCGGCGGCTCCCCGCGCCTGCTTCTGGCACGTCTGGACGTAGGGGCGTAGCTCGCGTTCGTAGCGGTCGAAGGCGGTGCGGTGGTCGGGCGCCGCCGCGAGCTCGCCGGCCAGCACGTATGCGCCGATCATGGCCAGGCCGGTGCCCATCCCGCCCGGGCCGGGGGCGTGGGCCGCATCGCCCAGCAGGACCACCCGGCCGGACGACCAGCGCGGCAACACGACCTGGGCGGCGGGGGCGAAATAGAAGTCCTCCGCCGTCCACATCTCCCCGAGAAGGGACGGGATCTCCCAGTCCAGGCCGTTGAAGGCGGTCGCGATCAGCTCGCGCTGGCGTCTCCGGTCGCGGTGGTCGTAGGCCAGCGGGGGTGAGGCGAAGTCGAGAGCGGCCCTCGTCTCGCTGCCGGTGCGCATAATGGTCGCGCAGCGGCCGGGGATGCTGTACATCAGGCCCTCGTGGTCCAGGCCGTACGTGCCCGGCACCGAGAAGATCGCACCGTACATTCCCAGGTGGCGTAGTTCGGCGGGTTCGTGGAAGGCCAGGTCCGCGACGGTAGAGCGGATGCCGTCCGCGCCCACGACCAGGTCGAACGTGCGGGGCGGCGACTTCTCGAAGGTCACGTGGACGCCGTCGGCGCTCTCGGTCAGCGCCGTAACGGAGTCGTCGAAGATCCACTCGGCGTTCGACGTGTCGTGGAGGATGCGGCTCAACGTGCCGCGCAGAATCTCGACGTCGCCGCTGAACACGACCGACGGGAGGCTCGACAGGCGCTTGCCGCGAGCGTTCACGATCCTGATGTCGCCCATGCGGGTCTGGGCGTCCTCGACGGCTTGGCGGATGCCCGTGCGCGTCAGAATCTCCAGTTGCGTGGCTCCGCGGAAGTCGACCGCCTGGCCGCCAGGGCGGAGGGTCGGGGCTCGTTCGACGATCGTGGGGCGGTTGCCGTGGCGGGCGAGCCAGTGAGCGAGTGCCGGTCCGGCGATGCCGCCGCCCGAGATGAGGATGTCGAGGTCGCGCATGGCAGGCTCCTTAGTGTGCATTTACGCTGTACGCGGACCATAGATTGATGGAGTTCTCTTAGGCAATACATTGATATAGCGCACTAGTGCACCTGATGCCGTCCATGTGGTTGGATGTGGGCTAGTGCACTAGGGCGGAGGGGGCAGCGTGGATCGGCAGGACGTTCCCTACCTCCGGATCGTCGACGAGATCCGGCGCCGGATCGCGAGTGGGGAGCTGGCGCCCGGCGACAGGGTGCCCTCGACCCGGCAGATCGTCCGGGAGTGGCGCGTCGCGATGGCGACCGCCAGCAAGGTCCTCAGCCGGCTTCAGGAGGAGGGGCTGGCACGGCCCGTACCCGGCGTCGGCACCGTGGTGGCGGGGCCGGAGCGGCGGCCGCCTCCGGAGGACCTCACCAGGCAGCGGATCGTGAAGGCCGCCGTCGAGATCGCCGACGCGGAGGGCCTGGCCGCGGTCTCCATGCGGCGCATCGCCGCGGAGCTCCGTGCCTCCGCCATGTCCCTGTACCGGCACGTGGACGGCAAGGATGAGCTCGTCCACCTGATGGCCGACGCCGTCTACGGCGAGGAGCTGATAGCCGAGCGGCCGGTGAGCGCTTCGCCGCACGGCCACGCCGTCGCGGCACACACGGCGCCCGCCCAGCCACCCGGCGGTCGGACACAGGCGGAAAGCGGCGCTGCGGTGTCCGGCCGGCCACGTGGTGAGCGGGTGCAGTCGCAGGCCGGACGTCCGGTGTCTGGTGAGCCGATGCGGCCGGAGGTCGTGCAGGCAGCGCCTGGGCTTCCGCGCGGCCGGTCAGTGCAACCGGAGGTCGTCCATGGAGCCCCTGGTCGGCCGCGTGGCTGGCGGGCCCAGCTGGAGCTGGCGCTGCGCGGGCTGTGGCGCATTCACCGCCGCCACCCCTGGCTGGCCCGGGCCGTCTCCCTGACCAGGCCCCAGTTCATTCCGAACGGCATGGCCCACACCGACCGGCTGCTGCGCGCGGTGGACGGGCTCGGCCTCGACGCCAATACCATGCTGCACGTCGCCGTTTCCCTCACGAACTTCGTCCGCGGCACCGCTGTGAGCTTGGAGGCCGAGGAGCAGGCGAGGACGGAGACGGGGATCACCGACGACGAGTGGATGCGGGCACGGGAGGCCGAGCTGGGCGAGATGCTCTCCTCCGGCGCCTATCCCACGCTGGCCAAGGTCGTGGCGCAGCCGGGGCTTGACATGGACTTGGACTCGCTCTTCGAGTTCGGCCTGCGCCGTCAGCTCGACGGGGTGGCCGCACTGGTGGCCAGGGCGCGGGACGGGCGGCGCGATTAGGCGAATCGGCGCGGATGGCTATATGCTCTCGGAGCGCCGCAACGAGTGGACTCGTAGCGGTGACCAGGGGCTATAGCGCAGTTGGTAGCGCGCCTCCATGGCATGGAGGAGGTCTGGGGTTCGAATCCCCATAGCTCCACCAACGTTCTGTATTCGAACGTCGAAGGGCGGTCGGTCGGCGACATCGCTGACCCGGCCGCCCTTGATTTCATGTGGGGGAAGATCCCCTCGTTGAGCCGCTGGGTGCTCAGACCGCTGGCTGGAGTCGGACGAGGGTCATCCAATTGTCCTCGTCTTTCTTGTGGGTGGCCGTGCGCAGGCCGGGCATGGGCGTCGCGCACCTGGCAGGACAAGTGCGCGACGCGGACGGCGCGGTGACCTCACGCCCATACGGACACGGGCTCCTCGTCCGAGCGGTCGGGAGACGTGTCCGGACGGGGTCTTACGCCGGCACGGTCGCCGGCTCCTCCGCTGAACTGGTCGGGGGGATCTCCTTGCCGTCCAGGACCTTCGCGGCGCGTTCCTTGTCGATGTCGCCCTCCCAGGCGGCGATGACCACGGTGGCCACCGAGTTGCCGAGCAGGTTGCCGGCCGCCCGGGCCATGCCCATGAACCAGTCCACCGACAGCACCAGGACCAGACCCGCGACCGGGATCGCCGGAATCGAGGCGAGGGTGGCGGCGAGCACCACGATGGCCGAGCCGGGGATGCCGTGTGCGCCCTTGGAGGTGACCAGGGCCACGAGCAGCACCACCAGCAGGTCGCCGAGGGACAGTGGCACGCCGGTGGCCTGTCCGATGAACGCGGCGGCGAGGGTCAGGTAGATCGAGAAGGCGTCCAGGTTGAAGGAGTATCCGGTCGGGATGACCAGGCCCACCGTGGACTTCTTGATCCCCAGGTGCTCCAGCTTCCGCATGACCTGCGGGAGCACGCTGTCGGACGAGGCCGTGCCCAGGACGACCAAGACCTCCTCGCGGAGGTATCCGATCAACTTGAAGATGTTGAACCCGGCCAGTTTGGTCACGAAACCGAGGATCGCCACGACGAAGATCACAACCGCGGCGTAGAACAGCACGACGAGCCAGCCCAGCCGGACCAGGGCGTCTCCCCCCGAGTTGCCCGCGGTGACCGCCACCGCGCCGAGCACGCCCAGCGGGGCGAGCCGCACGATCAGCGAGACCACCTTGAACAGCACTTCGGTGGTCGCCTCGATGAACTGCCCGACCGGGCGCGCCTTCTCCCCGACCAGCAGCAGCCCGCAGCCGAACAGCACGGCGAACAGCAGCACCTGCAGCACGTTGCCCTCGGCGAAGGCGCCGACCACCGATGTGGGGATGAGTCCGAGGACGAAGCCGACCGTGCCGCCTTCGGCGAGCTTGGTGGCGTTTTCCTGCTGGGTCGCGAGCTTGGACGCGTCGAGGGAGGCCGGGTCGACGTTCATGCCCGCGCCCGGCTGGAAGACCAGGGCGAGCACCAGGCCGAGCACCAGCGCGACCGTGGTGATGACCTCGAAGTAGACGATCGTCTTGAGGCCGACCCGGCCTACGCGCTTGAGCTCGCCCGCTCCCGCGATGCCCGCGACGACCACGCAGAACACCAGCGGCGCGATGACCATCTTGATGAGGGTGATGAAACCGTCGCTGAGCGGTTTGAGCTCGGCAGCGAAGGCCGGGAAGAGCAGGCCGACCACCGCGCCGATGACGGCTGCGATGAGGACCTGACCGAACAGAGAGGTGACGAACCTTCGCACGGGGCTCCCTATGTCAGGCGCCCGAGGGCTCGCCGCGCGCACGCTCGGAGTGGCCGCTCGAGCGCCATTGCTGATCGGGGGGTTACGACGAAGGCACGGTACGTGACTTTCCCGTCGTGGATAGCACCCTATGGACGGGCAAACGCATCGTCTAGGGGACGAAACCCACTTGAAACCCAGATAACAGCAAATTTACGTAACTCAACTCAGCGGTGTCGGGGGCAGGCATGGTCAGCGGCCTTTCTCGTAGACGAGGAGGCCGGGAGAAAGGCGCAGGGGGACCATGACGAGCTCAACCACCATGGCCTTCCAGGCGTAGTAGAGGTTGACGGCCTTGTTCAGGTAGACGAAGGGGAGGTTGAGCAGGACCTGGTGGAGGGGGAGGCGGCGGCGTCCGGCCGCGTAGAGGAGGGTGGGGGTGGTGATGAGCAGCTCGCTGCCCGCCCACCAGGCCATCGTGCGTGCCAGTGGCTCGTGCAGGGCAAGCGTGAGGATCAACGGAGTGGCCCACCACAGCGGGGCCAGGAGGATCTCCAGGAGTGCGACCACGATCCAGGTCGCCAACATGGGCTTGCGGGTGAGGAGGCGGGGGAGATGCAGGCGGACGTTCTGCATGAAGCCCGCCATCCAGCGCCACACCTGCTTGCGGAGGTAGGTGAGGGTTTCCGGGTCGGCGGCCCAGGCCATGGCGTCGGAGACGTAGACGGCCTTGCGGCCCTCCAGCTGCTGGCTCCAGGTGAAGTCCATGTCCTCCACGATGGTGCGCTCAGGGAAGCCGCCGAATGCGGCGAGGGTGGCGCGCCTGAACACCGAGCAGCAGCCCGAGCAGACCATGGGGCTGTTGGCCAGCTGCTGGATCGGGCGATGCCAGTGGAAGCCGAAGAGGTATTCGATGGATCTGCCGCGCTCCCAAGGGGTGCGGGTGAAGCGGGTTTGTACGTTTCCCGCCGCCACGCCCACCTCCGGGTCGTCGAAGGCAGGCTTGATGCGCTCGATGTAGTCGGGGGCGAGCACGGTGTCGGCGTCCACGGCCAGGACCAGGTCGGTGTCGCAGTGCGGGAGCGCGTGGTTTTGGGCCTTGGCCTTGCTGCCCAGGTTGCGGGGTGGGCGCAGGACCGTCACGCCGTGGGCGGCGGCCACCTCGCTCGTGCGGTCGGTTGAGCCGTCGTCGACGACGATGACCTTCTCGGGCGGGACGGTCTGGGCGGCTATGGATCGCAGGGTCGCGGGGAGGCCGTGCTCCTCGTTGTGGGCCGGGACGATGACCGTGAGGGTCTTCACCTGCGCCTCCTGCGCAGCTTGACTGCGATCAGGGTGACCAGGCCGACCATGGCGTAGATGATCAGGCTGAACCCGAGCGTGGGCGGGCCTCCGGGCATCTCGTGCTTCCTCTCGACGGGAGGGTGTGGTGAGTCGGTGGTTCACGAGGATGCTGGGTCGGGCGGGCTCGCGGTCGCGGCGAATCGCATTCTGTGGATGGTGGGTGAGGGTCGGAATCGTCCTGTGGACAAGGTGCCCGCTGCCGGGCTACCGCAGCGCGTACGCCCGTTCGATCGTCTGGGTCACCGACCCGCCCCGCCGAGTCGGCCGCCGTGAAGTGACCCGGCCCACGGCAGGCGCCGGCCGCGTGGCCGAATGCGGGCCGGCCCGCAGGATCCCAACGAGATTCGCCCGGCGCCGTGTGAGGCGACGCCGGGCGGACGGAAGCCATCGTCAGGTGCAGGCGGCCCCGTTGAGCGTGAAGGCGGGCGGCTTGGCGGTGTTCCCATTGTGGGTGGCCTGGAAGCCGAACTGGGTGGAGGCGCCCGGTGCGAGGGTGCCGTTGTAGCCGACGTTCCTGGCCGTGACCTGGCCGGAGTTGGGGGAGATCGTCGCGTTCCACACGGAGGTGACCGTCTGGCCCGCGGGCAGCGTGAAGGCCAGCGACCAGGACGAGAGCTGTGCGGTGCTCGTGTTGGTGATCGTGACGGCGGCCGTGAAGCCGGAGTTCCACGTGTTCATCGTGTACGTGACCTGGCACGCCCCCGGCGGCTGCGGACTCGGGCTCTGCGATGGGCCGCCGCCCCCGGTGTTAAGGCCGAGGAACGCGATCGCGGCCGCGGCCATCCCGCTCTGGGGCAGGTTGTGCCCGACGCCCTGCAGGCTGATGCCCTCGACCGGGACGGTCGTGCCGGTGCCGCCGTACCTGGTCCGCGTCCAGCCGGACTGGGGCTGGTCGGTGAAGCTCGGGGTCTGGCTCAGGCCGTGGACGTTGGTCCACTGCTTGATCTGCTCCTGGAAGTTCGGGTAACGCAGCGTGGAGTCCTCGGTGCCGTGCCACACCTGCATGCGCGGGCGGGGGCCGCTGTAGCCGGGGTACGCGGCGCGTACCAGGTCGCCCCACTGCTGCGGGGTCATGATGCGCTGGCCGTTGGCGCACTGGCTGTTCCAGCTCGACCCGTCCGTGGTGGCGAAGCAGCCGAAGGGCACGCCCGCGAAGGACACGCCGGCCTTGAACACGTCGGGGTAGGCGCCCAGCAGGACGTTCGTCATCATGGCGCCGGAGGACGCGCCCGTGGCGTAGGTGCGCTCGGGGTCGGTGTTGTAGCGCTGCTGGACGTACCTGACCATGGAGACGATGCCCACCGGGTCACTGCCGCCGTCGTGCCGCAGCGCCTGCGGCGAGGAGACGTCGTAGCAGGAGCCGCTCCGGGTCGCCGACGGGTAGATCACGATGAACTTGTGCTGGTCGGCCAGCGAGGCGAACTCCGTGCCCGAGTAGAAGGCCGGGCCCGAGCCCGTGCAGTAGTGGACGGCCACGAGCAGCGCCGGGCGGGCTGGAATGCCGTCGGGGACGTAGAGGTGCATTCGTAAGTTCGTGGGGTTCGTGCCGAAGCCGGTCACCTCCGTCAGTTGCGCCGAGGCGGCCGGCGGCGCTGTGATCAGGCTCGCGACGATGAGCGTCAGCGCGGCGATCACGGCGCCTGCGATTCGGGCTGTCACCTTCATGGGACTCCTTTCTGTCCTGAAACGTTGCGGGTGGACAATGAAAGTTTCATCATGGCAATATGCCTGATGGAATCCCTGTGAGTGTCCCTTGCGAGCCGTGTGAGGACAGGAGATCAAGCGGCGAGCGGTACGAAACTTTCGGCGAACGGTCGTCCTCAGGCCGTCAACTCCTGCCACCACCGCTCCCGGTGCGTGCTGCGCAGCAGCCGGTTGTGCAGGCGGTGCAGGACCTTGGCGTTGTGGGTGTTGACCTCGATCTCATCCGCTGACGCCAGGCGGCGCAGGGGGCGGCCATGGCAGGTGGAGCAGCCGCACGTGCCGTCACCGAGCCGCTCGACCGGGACGAACTCCAACCGCTCCGGCACGAACGCGCTACGCGCACCACCGCGCCGCCAGCCGCCACGAATTTCGTGCGGTTCCGGGTAAAGATGGCGCAGCACCTCGCGCACGCCGATCGCGGCCCACTCGGCGCCGTGCGCCAGCGCGGCCAGCGCCGGCACGCCCGCCGAGAGCAGGGGGAGCGGCAGCGGCCGGTACGGTGGCCCGTCCTCGACGACCAGCGCCACCTGCATCCCGTAGTCCGCCACGGTACGGAGGAGAACCGGCCGGTCCTCAGCGACCCACCGCGTGTGCACGGGAAGTACGGCGATCACACCGTCCCACTGGATGGCCTGTTCGAGGACGGCGTGCAGGGATTCATGGTCCCCTTTGCCGATATAACCGGAATCGGTGAGCGGGGCCGTCGCCCCCGCCTCCACCTGGTCGGCGATCCAGTCCGCCGACAGCCGGGCCGTGCCTCGTAACCGCGCCGACCCCGCGTAGCGCCGCCGATCGGCGAGCAGCGGCCCGTCATAACCGCTCCTGCGCGCCATGCGGACCGCGTCGTGCCCGGCCTGTCCGGTGAAGACCAAGCCGGAGCCGGGATGCCCGGCCAGCGTCACCGCGTCGTAGACGTCCCTGACGCTGACCTGGACCAGCAGGCGGTCGCGCAGGTCCATGGCGCCCTCTCCGGGGCGGGGGAGTCTTTACAGCGAAATATCCCCATAAATAAGGGGTTCAGGCGCTTCCGTATCGTTCCGCGAGCACCTTCGCCGCTTCCGCCAGCCGATCACGCAGCTCGCCAGGAGCCAGCACCTCGGCGTCCACGCCGAGCCTGAGGAACTCCCCCAGCGCATGCTCGATCGACTCGATCGGCACCGTGACCCGCGTCCAGCCCTCCTCGTCCGGTGGCTGCGCGGTCTGCCGCGCCGCGGCCACCACACCCGGCGTCATCAGATCGGCCAGGCGCTCGAGACCGTGCGGCGACAGCCGGACCGCCGCCTCGCCCCACCGCAACCTGGCCTCGAACGCGGCCAGGTACTCCTGCCAGTACGCCGCCAGATCGAAGCCCTCCGGCCGGGTGAACCCCTCCTCCAGCGGGTGCAGGTCGAGGATCTGCGAGACCCGGTACGTGCGCAGGTCCTCGCCCGCCCGCGCCACCAGATACCACCGCCCCGCCTTGATGACCAGCCCGTACGGGTCGAGCCGCCGCTCCACCTCCTGCGGCGCCTTCCACCGCCGGTACCGGACCTGGATCCGCCTCTCGTTCCAGACGGCGTCGGCCACGGCCGGCAGGTACGTGACCGGCTCCCGGTCCCGATACCAGGTGGGTGCGTCCAGGTGGAAGCGCTCCTGGATGCGCCCGGCCCGATCACGCAGCTCGACCGGAAGCGCGGCCATCAGCTTGAGCTGCGCGGCCGTCACCACCGCGCCCAGCCCCAGCTCGGCCGCGGGGCCTGGCAGCCCGGCCAGGAACAACGACTCGGCCTCGTCCGCGGTCAGGCCGGTGAGCCTGGTGCGGTAGCCGTCGAGCAGCTGGTAGCCGCCCTTCGGGCCGGCGTCGCCGTACAGCGGGATGCCGGCCGCGTGGAGCGACTCGACGTCGCGGTAGATCGTGCGTACCGAGACCTCGAGCCGGTCGGCCAGCTCCTGCGCGGTCATCCGGCCACGCGTCTGCAGGAGCAGCAGGATCGAAACCAGGCGAGAAGCACGCATATACGCTGACACTACCTGTCAGTGACCCCGGCCTACGGTCGGGCGCATGAACGACTTCGACTTTTTCGCCGGGCATTGGAATGTGGCGAACCGCCGCCTCGTGGACGGCGCTTGGGACGAGTTCCCCGGACATTCCGTGGCCACCCGGCACTTCGACGGGGCGGCCAGCTTCGACGAGATCAGCTTCCCGACCAAGGGCTCCAGCGGGCTGACCGTGCGCGTGTACAACCCCGGCACGCGGCAGTGGTCGATCTACTGGGCCAGCAGCGCGTGCGGCACGCTCGACACCCGGCCTATGGTGGGCGCCTTCGAGGGGAACCGGGGCGAGTTCTTCGGCGAGGAGACCTACGAGGGCAGGCGGGTGCGGTGCCGGTTCATCTGGACCGTCATCGACCGGGACACGGCCCGGTGGGAGCAGGCCTTCTCGGAGGAGGGCGAGGAGGCCTGGGAGACGAACTGGGTCATGGAATTCACGCGCGCGTGACGCTGTGGAGCGCGCGCGGCGTGCCGGTGGGCGCCGCGTCGGCGGTGCTGCGTACCCATAGGAGCGCGGCCACGGCCACGGCCGCGATCAGCAGCACCAGCCCGCCGACCACGACCACCCACCACCAGGCGGACTTCGGTGGCTTCGCCTCGTAGAGGGGGACGTCGGGCAACATGTCCGGCGTGTACGGCAGGCGCTGCGTCGAGGGAGAATCCTGGGGATGCGGCGGTTGCGCGGGATGGGGGTAACGGTGCCTGATCGTCTGATTGGGATCCGGTTCCTGCCGGTCAGGCTGATCTGGGTTCATAATCCCCTCGAGCACGCTGCGGAGTGTCGGGTTTTCCGCCCACATTGTCACACTCTCCCATCCAGGTGGCATGACGTCTGTACTCGTGACGGGCGACCCTGCGCGCGACGCAGGTGCTCACCATGGCCGAGGTCGCCGAGCGCTGGCTGCGGGCCCGCAAGCTGCGCAGGAAGGTGCTGCGGCTACGGGTCCCCGGCACGCTGGGCCGCGCCTTCCGAGCCGGTCATCTGACCACGAAGGCCCAGCCCGCCGGCGAGATCAGCTGGGATGCGTACCTCAGGGGTTGAAGGGCGGGTTCGGCGGGTTCTGCCACCCGGGCTGCTGCTGGAACGGCGGCTGCGGGTGCTGTCCCCAGCCGGCCTGCTGCTGCGGCTGCTGCGGTTGCTGCCAGTCCGGCCCCTGGGGCGGTGTGGACTGCTGCGGATTGCGCCGGGCCACCACGGCCCAGATCAGCAGGGCTGTGCCGGTGAGGCTGAAGATCAGGGAGATGGCGGTCGAGATGGTGAAGGCCAGCCCGAGGCCCAGGAGGTCGGCCAGCGCCTCGTCGAGGATGCCCCGCGCGATGCTGAACACCGCTCCGCCCAGCAGCACGACGCAGCCCATGATCCCGATGACCGACGCCCGCCCGTAGTCACGCCTGCGCATCGCCATCAAGATGATGCCGCCGATCAGGAGCACGCTCAGCAGGATGAGGCCGGCGATGCTGACGATGGCGATGCTGGACCTGTCGATCGCGGTCATCAAGAAGCTCCCAGGGGTAAGACGACGCGGACGACGTTACGGGGATTCGCGTAGTTCTTCCACCGCGCGGCTGATCGAATCCAGGTCGAGCGGACCCTGGTAACGCACCCCGTTCAGGAAGAGGGTGGGCGTGCCGCGCACCCCGCTGTCGCGTCCCGACGCCTCGTCGAGCCCGATCCTGGAGACGTGGCTCGGCACGTCCGACCAGGGCTCGACGTCCAGCTGGGCGGCGTAGTGCGCCAGGTCGGCGTCCGTGAGGAAACGCTGGTTGTCGAAGAGGATGTCGTGCATCTCCCAGAACCTGTCCTGATCGGCCGCGGCCTCGGCGACGATCGCGGCAGGCGCCGCCCGGGGGTGCAGGGTCCTGATCGGGAAGTGCCGGAACACCAGGCGTACGTCGGGGTTCTTGTCGCGGAGCTCCTCCAGGACGGGATGGAGTCGGCCGCAGTACGGGCACTCGAAGTCCCCGTACTCCACGATCGTGATCCTCGCGTCCTCCGGACCCCGCATGTGATCGCCGGGCCCCACGGGCACGGACAGCAGCTCGGGCAGTTCCTCGTCCGGCTCGGCTTCAGGCGGCGCGCAGACCCCGCCCCGGTCCCACGCCATCCGGAAGATCATCCATCCCAGCAGGGCGGCGAGCAGCGACCCGGCCAGAATCCCGATCTTCGCCTGGGCCTGGATCACCGGATCGTCGAAGGCCAGGTCCACGATGAACAACGCCACGGTGAACCCGATCCCGGACACCGCGGCTCCGCCCAGCAGCTGACCCCACACCAGGTTCCCGGGCAGGATCCCCCATCCGAACCTGAGCGGCAGCCACGTGCCGAGCGAGATGCCGATGAACTTCCCGAGCAGCAGCCCCAACGCCACGCCGATGGCCACCGGCGACGTGAGCGCCGCCCGCAAGGTCTCGGCGTCGAGCCGCACCCCGGCGTTCGCCAGTGCGAACACCGGCACGATCACATAGCTGCTCCACGGGTGCAAGCGCAGCTGCAGCCGCTCGTTCACGGAAACGGCCCTCTGGACCCGCCGCGCGGCCTCCCTGGCCGCTCGCGCGCTCGGCTCGCTGGTGAACTCGTGCACGGCCTCGCCGGCCAGCAGCAGCTTCTGGTCGGTCGGGGCGTACACGAAGACCAGGACGCCCAGCGCGATCCCGATGAGCGTGGGATGGATCCCGCTCTCCAACGTGGCCACCCAGAGCCCGAACCCCAGCACGATGTATGCCGGCGCCCGCCAGATCTTCAACCGCCGCAACGTCATGATGGCGGCCAGCAGCACGGCGGCGACCACGAGGGCGGGCAGGGCCAGGCTCTCGGTGTAGAAAAGGGCGATGATGATGATCGCCAGCACGTCGTCCACGATGGCCAGCGTCAGCAGGAAAGCCCGCAGCGGATCGGGGCACCGGGCGCCGACGATGGCCAGCACGCCCAGAACAAAAGCGGTGTCGGTGGCGATCGGCACGCCCCACCCGCCGGCCCCGGGCCCGCCGAAGTTGAGCAGCAGGTAGACCCCGGCCGGCACCAGCATCCCGCCGAGCGCCGCCACCGCCGGCACCCCGATCAGCCGCCGATCCCGCAACTGCCCGAGCCGCATCTCGTAGGAGACCTCGAGCCCGACGACGAAGAAGAACACCGTCATGAGGCCGTCGTTGACCCAGTGCCGCAGATCCAGCGAGAAGACGGCGTCCCCGAAGGACAAGCCCATCGGCGTGTGCCAGAAGGCCTCGTAGGTGTCCCCCCATGGGGAATTCGCCCAGAGCAGAGCCAAAGCGGTGGCGACGAGCAACGCGCTCGTGCTGCCGGCCTCGGTCCTGAAAAAGGCTCGCAACATCCCAGATCTCCCCCCGGAGATCTGATCCTAGGGTCCCCGGGAGAACAGATGGGACGCCGCATCCCCGGCAAGCAGGAAACCGACGATGGCCATGGCCCAGCTGACCATCGAGGCCGAGTGCTTGGTGAGCCACACCCGCAGCCGCTCCAGCTTCGGCTCCAGCCAGGATCCGGCGACCGCGCGCAGACCCATGAGTGCCAGCGGCGGGAGGATCATGATGAGCACGTAGCCGGCGAGCAGCGGCAGCCACTCCCCGGCGGCCAGGCCGGAGGTCGTCATGATGCCGACCGCCGCCAGGTACGGCACCATCGTCGCCACCTCGACCACCCCGGCCGTCAGCCCGAGCACCACCATGACGCGCGGGCCGCCGGTCCGCGGCTCGAACCGGCGCTCCGGCTTGCCCAGCTTCGCCCGCCTCTTGGGGTCGAACTTGTAGCTGAGCGCGAACAGCCCCACCCCGAGCACGAGTTGCACCCAGTACGCCGGGCGGCTGTGCAGCGCGTCGCCGAAGCTCTCCATGGCCGCCGACAGCCCGAGCATCAGCGCCACCCCGACCAGGAAGTAGAAGAGCGCAATGGTGCCGAGGTAGATCAGCAGCCGTGACACGCGGGATCGTTCCGAGGCCAGGAGGAGGTAGATGGGGATGACCAGGGTGCCGAAGCTGGTGCTGTCGATCACCGCCAAGGCGGCAAGGGCGAGCATCAGTCCGATCGTCATGTGACGATCCTGGTGGTCACCGGGGAGCGCGCGCCTCCTCCACCGGGCCGAAACCGGCGTACATCCTTCGATGCATGCTCACTCGCCCTTTGCCAGGCTCGTGCACTTCGCCTGTACATGGCCCCGGCGACGCCCGCCTGATCAACGTCCTCCTCAGCCTGCCTATGGGGCTACGCGAACGAATGGGTCGTGGCCGGTCGCCGGGCTCTCGAAGTCCGGGTTGTTCGCCCAGGTCTGCTGCGTGAACTCGAACTGGTTGATCAGGATGCCGTTGAAGGCCGCGAGCAGCGCACCGACACCTGGGAGTACTGACGCGCCCTACTGCGAAGGTCGTACCGCGGTGGCCTCCCTGGGGACGATGGCCCAGGACCGGGTCCGGTGCGACCCTGGTCGGCATGGACGCACTGCGCAAAGCCTTGGGCGGGCTCTCGCTGATCTACGCGCTGGTCTTCTTCACGGCCGTGCTGCTGCACGCCGGGGTCACGCTCGGCCCGCTGAGCCAGCCCGTGATCGTCCCCGCCTCGATCGTGGAGACGCTGTGCGGCTTCGCCATGCTCGCCGGGGCGTACGGCGCGCTGACCGGACGGGCGTGGGCCTGGGACGGGCTCATCTACACGCACGCGGCCGCGCTGGGCGGCGTGCTGATGGGCATGCTTGCGGTCGCGATGAAACCGGGGGCCGAGGCCACCACGCTGCTGCTCTGGTATCACGGCACGATAGCGGCCGTGCTGGCCGCCGGCCTCGGCGCGGCGTTCTACGTCTCCAGGGTGCGCCCGATCACGACTCCAGGCTCCGCAGGTATACGGCGGCCTCGGCGACGTGCTCCTCGGTGAACACGCGGATGCCGTTGGACTCCAGCAGCGCGGTCGTGACGCCCTGGCCGGGCGTGCGATGGCCACGGAACGTGCCGTCGTAGATCGACAGCGCGCCGCACGAAGGGCTGCCTTCTTTCAAGACCGCCAGCCGGATCCCGAAGGACTTGGCGACGGCGAGCGCGGACTGCGCGCCCGCCAGGAACTCGGCCGTCACGTCCGACCCGTCCGTCGCCAGCACGCGCGCGGTGCCGGAGAGCACGGCAGCGCCGCCCGCACCGCCCTCGATCTCGGCGGCCGGGCGCGGGATCGGCAGCCCGCCCTCCACCTCCGGGCAGAACGGCACCAGCCGCCCCTCCTCGCGCCACCCGGCGAGCCAGGCGTCCGAGCTGGTCTTGGCGCCGCCGTCGTAACGCACCCGGCGGCCCATCAGGCAGGCGCTGACGAGGATCCTCTCCACGCCTTCGATCCTATGAGCGCGATCGGCACCAGCGAGACGGCGGCCAGCACGATGGCGCAGCCGAAGGCGTACGTGAACGGCTGCGCCACGCCGGCCCCGGCGAACAGCTGCAAGAGCACGGCGAGTAGTGCGACGCCGAACGGCGAGGCGAGGCGTACCGCGATAGTGCTCAACGTGGTCGCGGCCGGGATGGCGACCGGCTCCAGCGTCTTGAACGCGGCCGCCATCACCGAGGTCGACACGAGCCCGTGCCCCAGCCCGAGCACGAAGATCGGCACCGGGCCTCCGAACGCCACGAACGCCACCAGCCCCGCCACCGCCACGACCACTCCGGCCGCGGCCACGCCACGCGGACCCTTGGCGTCGGTGAGCCTGCCCGCCACCGGCATCGTGACTGCCGCGCCCACTCCCATCGGGGCCAGCAACAGGCCCGCGTCCAGCGCGTTCCCACCCTCGGCGAGCTGGCTGTAGAGCGGCACGAGCACCGTGAAGCCGAACATGGCCGCCGAGTAACACACCAGCGCCACCACCGCGGCGGCGAACGTGCGGTCACCGAACAACCGCAGATCCACCAGCGCCGTTTCCGGAGTCCTCATCGCCCGCACCGCGAACGCCACGACCAGGACGAGCCCGATCCACAAAGCCGGATGTAGCACCGACGCCCCGTTACCCACCTCGGACAGGCCGTAGACCAGCGCGGCCAGCCCAGGGGACAGCACCGCCAGTCCGGCCACGTCGAGACCTTGTGACCCTTGCGGCTGCTCGCGGGGCAGCAGCAGGAGCGCCGCCGCCAGCGCCACCCCACAGATCGGCACGTTGACCAGGAACAACCACCGCCAGCCGAGGCTCTCCACGATCACCCCGCCGAGCGGCGGACCCAGCACGGGAACCAGCATCGCGGGCACCGAGATCATGGCCATCGCCCGGCCCATCCGTTCCTTGCCCGCCGCCCGGGCCAGCGTCATCTGGCCCACAGGCAGGAGCAGGCCGCCGCCCAGCCCCTGAACCGCGCGGAAGGCGACCAGGCTTCCGACCGACCAGGCGGCCGCGCTGAGCGCCGACCCCGCGACGAACAGCACCAGCGAGACCAGCCAGACATTCCTGCTGCCGAACCTGCCGACCGCCCAGCCGGTGACGGGGACCGTCATCGACAGGGCAAGCAGGTAGCCGGTGATCGACCATTGCATGGTCGCGAGCGTCGTATCGAAACCGCGGGCCAGCGTGTTGACGGCCACGTTGACGATCGTCGTGTCGAGCATCGTCATGACGACGCCCAGCAGTACGGCCAGGCCGGTCGTCCAGAAAGGGAGTCGTACGCCGTATCGCATGTCGTACAGCGTATCACTTCCGTACGGTGTAGCGGCTGGCCTAGAATCGGGGACTGTGAGCTCTGTCTGGTCGCGGCCTACGCCGCCCCGTCGCCCGGCCCTGACCAGGGAGGCGATCGTGGGTGCTGCCGTCGCGATCGCCGACGTCGAGGGGCTGGCCGCGGTGTCGATCCGGCGTGTGGCCGCCGAGCTGGGCGCTCGGACAATGACGCTCTACTCGTACATCTCGAGCAAAGAGGACCTGCTGGCGCTGATGCTCGACGAGATCGCCACCGAGGCGCTCGTGGACGAGCCGCTGCCCGGCGACTGGCGTGACGCGCTGCTGCTGATCGCCTGGCGCGAGCGGGAGCTGGTGCGCCGTCACCCGTGGCGAGTCGATCTGATCTCGCAGCGGGTCGCGGTGGGGCCGAACGGGCTGCGGCATGTGGAGCAGAAGTTGGCCGCGATCGACGGGCTCGGGCTCGACCGGCAGACGGCCTGGCGGTTCCTGGCGGCGTACAACGACTATATGACCGGGTTCGTGGTCAGGGAGGCGCTGGAGCGGGCCGCGCCCCGGCAGATGGGGATCAATGACGCCGAGCGGGCGGCGGTGGCGGAGCCGTACATCAAGGAGCTGGTCGAGAGCGGCGAGTTCCCGCGGTTGGCGCCGATGATCGAGCAGGGGGTGCCGGGGGCGGACGACAACTTCGAGCGTGGCCTGCGCTGGCTCCTGGATGGGATGGAACGCGACCTCCGCGCGCGCTAGCCGCTTCTCCGGAATGGGGGGCGACCCACCCTGGCGATACCCTTGCCCCTGATGAACACCACCGTCTCCACGATCGTCATCGCCGGCTCCCTGCTCCTCATGCTGGCGAGCCTGATCGTCGCGATCCGCAACCGCCCAATGGGCATGGTCCTGCTGATCGGCTTCGCCGTGCTCGAGGTAGCGGTGCTGGTGCAGCTGGGATTCGTGATCGCGGCGGTGGCCAGGGGCGAGGGCCCCGAGGACAAGGTCACGCTGTGGGGTTACCTCCTCGGCCAGGTCGTGATCCCGCCGGCCGGGGTGTTCCTGGCGCTGGCGGAGCGGAGCAGGTGGGGATCGGCGATCCTGGCCGTGGCCGGGTTCGCGGTCGCGGTGATGACCGGCCGGCTGCTGCAGATCTGGCAGGGCGTGGTATGACCGCGTCGTCCTCCATCGGCACCGGTCCCGGACGCGCCCTGATCGCCGTCTACGGGTTGTTCTCGCTCGCTGCCGGGGCGCGGGCGGCCGTGCAGATCGCCGGCAGGTTCCAGGAGGCGCCGCTGGCGTACTCGCTGTCGGCGTTCGCCGCGCTGGTCTACATCGTGCTCACCGTCGCGCTCTGGCGCGGGGCTCGGCGCTTGGCGCTGGTCGCGCTCGGCATCGAGCTGGCGGGCGTGCTCGTCATCGGCACCGCCAGCCTCCTGGACCCGGCCGCCTTCCCCGACGAGACCGTCTGGTCCGTGTACGGCAGGGGTTATCTGTTCATCCCGCTCGTGCTGCCCGTCGTCGGCCTCTACTGGCTGCTGCGGCGAAGGCGTTAACGGGCGATGTGCCCGGGCAGAGGCACATCCCATGAGCACGATCGAGCACTCAGTAGACGTCGAGGTCCCCATCAGGGTGGCCTACAACCAGTGGACGCAGTTCGAGAGCTTCCCCGAGTTCATGGAAGGCGTGGAGTCGGTCAAGCAGATCAGCGACACGCGCACGGCCTGGATCGCGGAGATCGCCGGAGTACGCCGCGAGTTCGAGGCCGAAATCACCGAGCAGCACCCGGACGAGCGGATCGCCTGGCGTACCACCGACAAGCCGCACCAGGCCGGCGTGGTCACCTTCCACCGGCTCGACGACAACACGACCAGGGTCACGCTGCAGATGGAGTACGACCCTGAGGGTTTCGTCGAGACCGCCGGCGACTGGCTGCAGCTGGTCCGCCTGCGCGTGGTGGGTGACATGAAGCGCTTCAAGGCCTTCATCGAGGCGCGAGGCGGCGAAACGGGCGGCTGGCGCGGCGACGTGCCTGGGCCGCATCAGCGCGGCTCGATGTACGGCGACAGCGACGAGCGGGTGCCGCCCGGCACGGTCGGCGGCGACAACCTCCCGCCCTCCGACACCCTTCCGCCTCCAGGCCCGACGCCTCCAGGCCCGACGCCTCCAGGCCCGACGCCTCCAGGCCCGCCGCCTCCAGGCACCGAACCCCCAGAGGGTCCACGCCCGGTCCTGTGAGTCTCCCCGCGGGAGCCGGTTAGTTCCCGAGCCCGGGTGGGCCAGGAATAAACGCATGTTTTGGTCCTGTTACACTGTCCATTCATCCCATGATTAGATGAGTGGAGGACCGTCCCCGCATGAGCGTGCTCGCCCAAGAGCCCAGGGCCAGAACCACACCCCTCGCCTGGCTCCTCGTGCTGGGAATCGTCCTTGCCGCACTCAACCTCCGCACCGCCGTCACCAGCGTCGGCCCCCTCCTCGACCAGTTGTCCGGTGCGCTCGGCATGTCGAGCGTGAGCACCGGACTGCTCACCGCGCTCCCGGTCCTGGCCTTCGCCGGCGTAGGCGTCGTCACCCCTGCGCTCGCCAGGCGGGTCGGCGAGCACCGGCTCCTCCTCCTGGCCCTCGTCACGCTGGGCGCGGGCCTGCTCCTCAGGGCGCTGGTCGCTTCGGCGCCGGTGTTCCTGCTGAGCAGCGCGGTCGCGCTGTCCGGCGGGGCCGTCGGCAACGTGCTCATCCCGACGCTGATCAAGCGTCACTTCCCGGGCCGTACCGGGATCATGACCACCGTCTACACCACGGCCCTGGCGACGGGCACCATGCTGGCCGCCGCCGCGACCGTGCCGATCGAGCGTGCCTCGGGGGACTGGCACATCGCGCTCGGCGTGTGGGCGGCCCTGGCCGCCGTCGCCGCCATTCCGTGGCTTGCGCTGCAGCGCAGTGAGCCGGAGCGGGACGCGGGGAGCAGGGACTCGGGCATCCGCCGGATGCTCGGCAGCAAGATGGCCTGGATGATCGCGACGTACTTCGGCACCCAGTCGATGATCGCGTACATCATGCTCGGCTGGTTCGCCACGATTCTCGTCGACGGCGGCTACAGCACCTCGCAGGCTGGGCTGATCCTCGGCGTGTTCACCGCGCTGAACATCCCCGTCTCAGCCGTCGTGCCCATGGTCGCCGCCCGGTTCCGTGACCAGCGTCCCGTGGTGGTCGGGCTCGTGGCGTTCTACGCGGCCGGGTTCTTCGGGCTCTGGGCCGGGCCGATGTCGTGGGCGCTGGTGTGGGCGGTGCTGATCACCGTCGGCATGGGGTCGTTCCCGCTGGCGCTGATGATGCTGGGCCTGCGCACCCGTACGCCGGAGGCCACGGCCGCGTTGTCGGCGTTCGGCCAGAGCACCGGCTACCTGATGGCGGGCGCCGGCCCGCTGCTGGTCGGCGTGCTGTACCAGATGACGGGGGGCTGGGCGCTGACGTACACGATGATCTTCGCCGTGCTCGTCGTGCAGCTCCTCACCGGCCTGTACGCCGGCCGCGACCGCTACCTCGAGGACGAGCGGCCGGTTGGGACAATGACGAGGTGATATCAACTGCCGTCACCTTTCCCAGCGGCCAGGTCTCGGGCCGCTCTCAGATCGTCGGGACCGTGCCGGCGGGGGACCGGCACGGTCTCGTCGTCGCCGAGACGCCGTTCCACCCCCTCGACCACACCTGGCCCGACCAGCCCGCCGACCGCGGGACGATCGGCGGCGTGCCGGTGCTCGACTGCGTGACAGGGGCACAGTCGAGCAGCTCGCCGAGCTCCGGCGAGATCTTCCTGGGCGATGCCATCCCGGCGCGGCGCGGCGCCGAGGGCTGGGAATGGCTGGTCGTCCACGTGACCGAGACGCCGCTGCCCGTGGGGGCCGAGGTGGATCTGGAGGTGGACGCCGCGTTCCGTGCGGCGCTCTCGGCCGGGCACACCGCCTGCCACCTGGCCGCGCTCGCGCTCAACGCGGCCCTCGCCGGTCGGTGGCGCAAGGAGGTGGCGGTGGACGGACTCGGGCATCCCGACTTCGACCAGGCCGCGATCTCCTCCTCGCGGATCGCTGAATACGGCAGCGTGGACGTCTACCGCCTGGGCAAGTCGTTGCGCAAGAAGGGGTTCTCCGCGGAGGGCCTGGACCTTGAGCTGGTCGCTCAGCAGGTGAACGACCGGCTCAAGGCCTGGGTGGCCGCCGACGCGGCGGTCCGGCTCGACGTGCCGGGGCCAGGTCTGACGGCCCGCCGTACCTGGCACTGCTCGTTGCCCGAGGGTGAGGCGTCGATCCCGTGCGGTGGCACGCACGTCACCCGCACGGCGGAGCTGGGCCGGGTCGAGGTCACGCTCTCCCTGGAGGACGCGACCCTGACCATGCGCACCACCGCCCGCGCCATTTAGCGGCCGGAAAGGAAGCCGAGCACCCGCTTCCAGCCGTCCTCGCAGGTCGGGGAGAGGCTGTGAAATTTCTGTCAGCATATGCTGACAACGAGCGCGTGTCAGCATATGCTGACACTATGGAAGTCACCGAACTCGCCGTGGCGGCCGCAGATCACGATCCCGGGGTGGGCCTGGCGGCGGTGGCCGCGCTCAGGACCCTGCTGGAGGAGCTGGAGGCGATGCACGTGTCGAACGCCCGCGCTCAAGGGTGGTCGTGGGAGCAGATCGCCGACGCGCTCGGGGTTCGGCGGCAGACCGCCCATCGCAAGCACGCTCACCGGACAAGGGGGTAGCACGGTGTTCGCCAGGTTCACAGAAGACGCCCGCCGGGCCGTGGTCAGGGCCGGGATCCTCGCACTCGACGCCGGACGGCCGGCGCTGGACGCCGATCTGATCCTGCTGGGGCTGGCCGAGGTGCGACCGTTCGCGCTCTCGTCGTTCACCGTGTCCGCGCGCGACGTGCGGGAGCGGGTGGACGTCGGCGACGCGCGGCAGTTGCTCGCCATGCTGGGGATCGACCTCGACCTGGTGCACCGCCGCACCAGGGCCGGCGCCGACGCGCCCGCGGCGTGGCGGCTGCGGCGCTCGCGGCTGCGGCCGCTCCGGGTGACGTTGTACGGGCCGCTCGGCCAGATCCCCCTGGCCATGCACGCCAGAAAGGTGATCGAGGTGGCCCAGTGGCGGCCCGGGCCGATCACCGGGGAGCACCTGATCTGGGGACTGCTGGCCGACGGTCGCAACGGCGCCGCCCGGATCCTTCGCGACGCCGGAGTCGACCTCCCACAGCTCGTACGCGAGATCGGCATGCCAGTCCGCCGCGCCGCCTGACGTTCAGCCCGCCGGACTGAGGTGAGCGATCTTCTCCGGGTTGGCGAGAAGGTAGATGGTCTCGATCTTTCCGTCCGCGATCAGCAGCGAAATGACCGTGATCACCTTGCCGTCCGCCGAGATCACGATCGCCGGCCCGTTGTTCACCTGGGCCATCCCGAACGACAGGCCGGCGATCTCCGCCATGCCGATCGAGGCCATGAAGCGGGCGATGCTCGCCGGTGTGTTGATCGACAACAGCCAGCGGCCGACGTTCTCCGCGCCGGTGATGACCCGCAGCGCCGCCCTGGCCTTGCCGCCGCCGTCGCTGACCATCGTGACCTCGCTGGACAGCAGCTCGATCAGCGCGTCGAGGTCGCCGTTCGCGGAGGCGTTGATGAACCGCTCGGTGATCCGTCTCCGCTCGTGCCCGTCCACGTCGAACCGCGGCCGCTTCTCCCGTACGTGGTCCCGCGCCCGCCGCGCCAGTTGCCTGGTGGCAGCCTCGCTTCGCCCGATGATCTCGCCGATCTCCGCGAACGGCAGGTCGAACGCCTCCCGTAACACGAACACGGCCCGCTCCAGCGGCGACAACGTCTCCAGCACCACCAGCAGCGCCAGCTCCACCGAGTCGGCCAGCTCGGCGTGCTCGGCGGCGTCGGGCTCGGTGCTGATCGGCTCGGGCAGCCACGGCCCGACGTACGCCTCCCGCCGCGACTTCGCCCACCGCAGCCGGTCGATGGCCAGCCGCGAGGTCACCCTGATCAGATAGGCCTTGGGGTCGTCGACCGTCGCCTGATCCACACCCGACCAGCGAAGCCAAGCCTCCTGAACGACGTCCTCGGCGTCGGCCACGCTGCCCAGGATTCGGTACGCGACTCCGGTCAACAGGCTGCGATGATCTTCAAAGGTGGACATAGAACCTAAGACGTAGCACAGAGTTTTCGCCGTGACACGTGCGCTTCAGGATTCCGATACACTTGTTGATCGCAAGGGGCTATAGCGCAGTTGGTAGCGCGCCTCCATGGCATGGAGGAGGTCTGGGGTTCGAATCCCCATAGCTCCACTTCTTGATCATTTAAGAGCCGCGGCCGCGAGGCCCGGCTCTTTTCTGTTGGACTGAAGGCCGAGGAACAGCGACAGATTAGCTAGTCGAGAGCGAAGCACGCGGTCGCTCCTGAGCTCAAGTGTCGTACCGGGCCAACTCCTCGGGGGTCGGAGGCTCGAAGAGCGTTGCCCAGTGGTCGAGCATGTCTCGGGTGATCGGCGCCGTGCCCCAGTCACCGGCCGCGTTGCGGCTCTGCAGGCGGCGGTGCAGCTCCTCCAACGGCACGGACAGATACCGCAGCTCGACGGCCGCGCCCAGGGCACGCGCGCCGAGCCACATCTCCTCGCGTTCCGCGCGCGACCAGAAGCCGTACTCCAGAATGACGGTCTGGCCGAGCCTCAGCAGGTCTTGCGCATGCCGCCAGAGCTGCCTCTCCAGCAGCTCGCGGGCCTGCGCGTCGTGGAGGTCGACGCCCAGGTGGGCCAGCCATTCGTCCGGGCACAGCCGGACGGCCGGGATCTCGGCGGCCAGCCGCCTGGCCAGCGTGCTCTTCCCGGCGCCCGGCAGCCCACACAGCAGGATCAACCGTCCCGCACCTATGCTCGATCGCGTCACTTCACCACACATATCAGGGAGCCTCATAAGTGGTGATCATCGCTCAGGAGACGTCGTTCGACGAGGCCGAGATATACGGTCTGTACGACTCGGTCGGCTGGGACGTATGGACCCGCGACATCGTCAGGGTGTGCCGTGGCCTGGTCAACTCGCACCTCGTCATCACCGCCAGGGACGAGTCGGGCAAGCTGCTCGGCCTGGCGCGGACGGTGTCCGACGACGAGATCGTGTGCTACGTCCAGGAGCTGCTCGTCAACGCCGACCTCCACGGCCAGGGCATCGGCCGCCGGTTGCTCGAGCACCTGAAGGATCGCTACGCCCACTGCCGCTACTTCGTGCTGACCACCGACCACGAATCCACCCCGGACGGGCCCGCGAACCACTCCTTCTACCGGCGTCTCGGCTTGATCCAGCATCACGAGCAAGGGTTGTCCGCCTTCGGCCTGCCTGTGCGGAATGCGCAGAGCCGCTAGGCCGACAGCAGGCGGCTGAGCGTGCGGGGCAGCTCGTCGCGGTTCTGCGGGGTGACGGTGATCAGCTCCGCCTCGAAACGGGACTTCAACGCCGGCCGGCTGCGCTGGTGGATGGTGGCCACGACGGGGATGTCGGCGGCGAAGAGCGCGACGCAGCGCGGCAGGAACGCGGGCGACAGCAGCTCCATCGGCCCGATCTCGTCGATGAGCGCCACGGCGCCCTTCGTGGTCAGAGCATGCTCTATGGCGGGCAGCGCGATGCGTTCGAACTCGGGCACGTTGACGCCGTACTGCCCGATCCGGGGCCCGGACACCCACGAGACGTGGGCCATGACCGCCTTCTCCCCGCCGAGCTCCTCGATCGTGAAGCCGACCCGGTGGCCGTGCTCGCGTACCTCGTCGCTGACGAATCCGCGCACCGGCACGCCCGCCTCCCGCAGCAGCTCCGCCAGGCGGCGGATCACGGTGGTCTTGCCGGTGCGGGGAGGGGCGGTGAGCATGATGTGCGGGTGCGCCACGGGTCCAGGATGTCAGACCGACTGCTTGCCGGTCAGCACCTCGAGGTAGTGCGGGTTCCGCATGACGCCGAGGATGTTGCCGAACGGATCCACCACGGACGCGGTGATGAACCCCTTGCCCTCGCCCTGCTCGGTGATGGGCTGGTATTCCTTGGCGCCCATGCTGAGCAGCCGGTCGAAGGCGGCCTGCAGGTCGTCCACGTGCCAGTACATGATCGAGCCCCCGGGCCCGGACGTCGCGCCCTCGGGGGCGAAGCGGCTGTTGATCAGGCCGAGCTCGTGCTGGTAGTCGCCGAGGCGGAACTCGGCGTAGGCGCCCGGGATCTCGTAGTACGGCTCGACGCCGAGCAGCTCGGCGTACCAGCTCTTGGCCGCCTCGAAGTCGGCCGCGTAGAAGTTGAGCGTCGCAAATCCGCGCAGCATGTCGGTTTCCCTTCCTCGGTTCCTGATACTGCGATCCTCCCAGCCAAAGTGCTCATCAAA
Source organism: Nonomuraea sp. 3N208 (assembly GCF_052245935.1). Lineage (NCBI taxonomy): Bacteria > Bacillati > Actinomycetota > Actinomycetes > Streptosporangiales > Streptosporangiaceae > Nonomuraea > Nonomuraea sp. 3N208. The sequence goes on from NZ_JBQQBR010000015.1 coordinate 51,810, forward strand.
TGAGCACTTTCAGCCGGCACCACAACTTCAGCGCCCTGAACCGCCTGCCCAGCGACACCTGCCAGTCGCGGTAGTCCACGACGGAGCCGGCGGCGCGAGCTCCTCAGGGGGTCATGTGATCGCTCATTCGTCTCGCTGTGACGGCACCGGAGGGCCCGCGAAAAGGGACGGGCCGGAGGTCTTCACCTCCGGCCCGTTTCTATTTGGAGCGGTCAGCGGCGACCGCCGAGGGTCTTGCGCGCGATATATCGGATTTAGTAATGCCTGTAGTACTTACGCTTTCCGAACGTCTTACCGACCTGGAAGCCTCCGGGCAGGCGCAGGGACACGTGCCGACGGCCGTCGGGGGTGGCCGTCACGTGGAAACGCCGGTTGCCGAAACTGTGGCCGACTCCGTGCCGTGACAGATTGATCCGGAACGGTCCCAATTTGATTGACTTCCTGTAGTGCCAGCCCATGCCCCTCCTTCGGTGTTCATGGAGAAGAACGACCGGCCGGCCCGCCGAGTTCCGCCCGTGTCCAGGCTCAGGGCGTTGTCCGCTCCGGAACTGGTCCTGAGCTTTCCGCACGGAACTGGATCTACGGTCGGTCCGGTCGTCCGGCATACGGTAAAGGGGCCCGCCACAAGGGAAGGACCTCCAGTCATGATCGTGATCGCCCATCTGAGCGATATCCACATCGGCGCCACACCCGGCAGCGTCGATCGCGCCAACGCCGTGATGCGCTATCTCGACGCTCTGCCCGGGGACCTCGACGTGGTGCTCGTCACCGGCGACATCGCCGACCACGGGGTCGCGGAGGAGTACGAGGAGGCTCGCAAGCTGCTCACCTCGCGCCATCCCGTTCTGGTCGGTCCCGGCAATCACGATGTGCGGGAGGAGTTCCGCCGAGTGCTGCTCGGCGCGCCCGGCGACCCCGGCGGGGAGCCGATCAACCAGGTGTATCGCAGCTCCAAGGCGGTCTACGTGATGTGCGACTCGTCCATTCCGCCGCGCCGGAATCCGGGGCACCTGGACGACGAGACGCTCGCCTGGCTGGAGGGCGTGCTGCAGGGGGAGCGTGAGCTGCCGGTGTTCGTGGCGTTCCACCATCCGCCGGTGGTGCTGCACAGCCCGATCGTGGACGCCATCAGGCTGCATCGGCACGAGGCCTTGGAGTCGTTGATCGCCCGGCACCCGAACGTGGCCGCCGTCCTGGTCGGGCATGCCCACACGGCGGCCGCCACCACCTTCGCCGGACGTCCGCTGCTGGTCGGGCCGGGGGTCATCTCGACGCTGAAGCTGCCATGGGAGGAAGGGGGCACGTCCACGGACAACTGCGCCGATTACGACGTGCCCCCGTCGATCGCCTTCCACGTCTTCGACGACGGCCGCATGACCACCCACTACCGGGTGGTCCAGTAACCGGCGTCGATCCAGGCGGAAACGACCCGGCACTCCAGCGACCCCGTCGCCCGCCATGCCGGTCGCCCGCTATGCCCGTCGCCCGCTATGCCCGTCGGCCGCCGGTGCGCGGCGGGGCGGGGGTTCCGTCGGGCGGGGCGGGGTCGTCAGGCGGAAGGTGGGTGGGGCGGCGCCGACCGGTTGGGACGGCGCCGCCCGCCGGCTCATCGTTCCGTGAGCTCCACGAACGTCACCGAATGGGCCGGGAAGTCGTAGGTGAAGGACGAGGAGAAGCCGTTCTCCCGCCACTCCACCGGCGCCACCCGCTCCGGCTCCGTGATCGAGTTCATGTCCGACGGCGCCCCGGTCAGCGACGTGACCTTGGCCGTGGGGCGGACCCCGAGGCCCCCGAGGTCGACGGTGCTGCGGACGGCCGTGTCCTGGGCGTTGACGACCTTGAGCGTCACCGCGTCACCGTCCCTGGACACCACCTGATACAGCGGCTCCACCCTGGCACTGTCGACGAACTCGTTGACCTTCTGCCCGTCCAGCCAGGTCGTGATCTTGCGCCCCCTCACCTCGATCTTCAGCCGGTAGTCCCGGCCGGTCTCGATCGTGGTGGCGGACGTGGCGATCGAGGACTTGCCGCCGTTCACGGCCTTCTCGATGGCGGACTGAGTGTTGCCCCAGCCGCCGACGTTCCACCAGTAGAAGTTGCCGGTGTCCTGTACGCCGAACATCACCAGGAACCCCTCGGCCCCGCCGGTCTTGCGGGCGGTCACCTCCATCGTGTAGTTCGACCAGTCAGCCGAGCCTGCCATGGACCTGGCGTCCTCGACGAGCGCGGACTGCACGTACGCGCCGTCCTGCACGGCCCACGTCCCCAGGCCAGGGGTCCACTGGGACGCGCCCGCCGAGAAGTCGTCCGACAGCAGGACTCTGCCGTCCGCCGCGGTCACCTTCACGTCGTCGTAGCGCACCTGGGTGCGCCAGGCCCCGAGACCCACCGCGCCCTTGATGTCCTCCACCGGCCTGGCCTCGGCCTCGAACGAGCTCGGCACCACCCGGTCACCGACGTTCGTGGAGAAGAGCCGCTGCACGTAGTAGCTGGGCGAGCCGTACACCTGGTCATTGTCGAACCAGATGAGGTCGGGCGTCCAGTCCACGTAGTCCACGTTGGCCAGCAGCGGCGCGTACGAGGTCAGCTCGACCACGTCGGAGTTGCGCTCGAGGCCGGTCATGTACGACGCCTCAGCCAGCGCGTTGTGGAAGGTGTTGCCCCGCGAGGCGTACTCGCCCACGAACACCTTCGGCCCGTTGCGGTCATAGGAGTCATACCGGTGGTTGTTGGTCAGGAACCAGTCGGGGTTGTTGTAGTAGTGCTCGTCGACCAGGTCGGCCTTCTGATCGCGGGCGAACTGCCACATCCGGTCGAACCAGGCGCCTCCCGACGTCTGCCCCGAATTGCTGATGATCTTGATCTCCGGGTACTTGGCACGGACGGCGTTCGCGAACTTCGGGTAGTTCGTGAAGAACTCGGGGTAGATCTCCTCGTTTCCCAGCCCGATGTAGTCCAGCCCGAACGGCTTGGGATGCCCGAGCTCGGCCCGCTTCTTGCCCCACTCGGAGGTGACCGGCCCGTTGGCGAACTCGATCAGGTCGAGCGTGTCCTGCACCCACTGGGCCAGTTTGGCCTCGTCGGTCAGCGGCCGGTTCTCGCCGCAGCCGTTGACGCCCACCGACAACACCGGCAGGGCCTCGGCCCCGATGTCCTCGGCGAACTGGAAGTACTCGTAGTAGCCGATGCCGTAGGTCTGGTTGTAACCCCAGAAGTTGAAGTTCGTCGGCCGCTCCTCGACCGGGCCGATCGTCTCCTTCCACTGGTAGATGCGCCGCCGGTCCTGGTTCAGCGAGTACGGATCGTACGTGCCCACGTTCGTCACGCAGCCGCCGGGGAAGCGCAGGAACCGCGGCTCCAGGTCGGCGATCATCTTGGCCAGGTCCGTCCGCATGCCGTGGCCCTTGAAGGTGTCATGCGGGAACAGCGAGACCATGTCCAGGTCGGTCCGCCCGGCGGGGGCCTGGACGATCAGGCGGCCGGCGTCCGTGGTGGCCGACGCCGTGAACGAGGCCGTGTACCTGGCCCAGCCACCCGCCTTGACCTGCACGCTCGCCGTGCCGAGCACGGCGGTCCCTTCCTCGGCCGTGACCGTCAGCGGGCCGTCTTCCGTGCGCCTGGCCCACAGCGACACGTCGTAACGCTTGCCTGCCTTCAGCGGCAGGCCGCGGTTGAAGCCGGCGTTGCTCACGCCCGCCGTGCCCTCGCCGGTCACGTCGAGCCGCAGGTAGTTGCGGTTGTTGGGGTTCAGCGGGTCTTCGCCGGTGACTGCGAGGGCGGCGGTGGCGCCGCGTTCGACCTTGCTCCACGCGGTCAGGCCCGTGTAGGAGCGTTCGTCGACGGAGTTGAACTCGAACGAGCGGTTCTGCACCAGCTCGGCGTAGAGCCCGCCGTCGGCGGCGTGGTTGATGTCCTCGTAGAACACCCCGTAGAGGTTCGGGCTGACCGCCGTGCCCTTGGCCTTGGCGTCCACGGTGAGCTTGCCGGACAGGTAGCCCTCGACGCGGAACTTCGTCGCCTCCGTCCCCATGACGAGCTTGCCGTCGCTGATGGAGACGTTACGGGCGCCGGAGGAGAGCGTGACCTTGCCGCCGCCGGCGTCCTTGAGCTGGAAGACCGACGCGGTCCCGCTCAGCTGCACCTGGTCGGTGGCCTGCAGGTATTCGCCCGTCGCCGCGTCCTTGAGCGTCACGCCGTCGCCGCTCGCCGTGGCCGTGACGGCCAGACCGGTCATCGGCGGCCGCGCAGTGGCCCGGATGGCGCCGGACTTGTCCGCCGACAGGTACGGCAGCGCCGTCGCGCGCAGGGTGAACGCCCCCGTCGGCACCACGGCCTGACCCTCGGCCGCCTTCACGGCGATGTAGTCGAAGTCGGCGCGCATGGACGTGCCGTTCTGCGCCGAGAGCGCGAACAGCCCGAGCTGCTTGACGTCGAGTTGCGCGGTCATCTTGGCCGCCTGCACCCACGCCGCGCCGTCCCAGTAGGAGGAGGTGAACTCGTCCCCGGTCCGCGCCAGCTTGATGATCTCGGCCGACGAGCCGGGACGGGCCGCGAAGTTCGAGGTGAAGGCGGCTCCGACCTCGGTCGCGGTCTCGATCACCGGGCCGCCGGCGAATCCGACGTGGGCCAGCCCGGCCCGTACGTAGTTGTCCCAGTCCTGCCAGGCCAGCAGGCCCGCGCTCTGGTAGTCGAGCGTGACGGGCGCACTGAGCTTGGTGACCACCTCGAAGTCGCCGTCGGGGACGTCGACGAGGAAAAGGTTCCTGGCGTTGTTCGTGCCCTGATGGGTGTCGCCGGACAGGGTCTCCACGTGGAGCGCGCTCGCGGACACCGACCAGCGGGAGTTGTCGGGCGACAGGACCGTCCAGTCCGCACCCAGCGTGGTGCCGTCGAACTGGTCGACGACGGCGCCGTCCGGAATGGGATCCGCCAGCGCGGCAGCCGGCGGCGCCACCAGCAGGCATGCCACGAGCAGGGCGGATAAGGCGATTCGCATCATGAGTGGGGGGCTCCCTCGGGTCTTGTTAGCGCTAACATTTAAGTGAGCGTTAACAACTGCGATCCGCGACAAGTTAAGGACTGCTGGGGGAGCTCGTCAAGAGCCCGGCTCACGTAACCCGACCGTAATCCGGTGACCCTTGACGAGACCCGTTGTTAACGTTCACAGTCGTGCCCAAGCCAGGAAAGGAGTATGGCAGTGGGACCCACCCTGGGGCGCCGCCTACCGGTGATGGCCGACGTGGCCAAGGAAGCCGGCGTGTCGCATCAGACGGTCTCGCGCGTGCTCAACGATCACCCGAACGTGCGTAGCGAGACCCGCACCCGGGTGCTCGAGGCGATCGACAAGCTCGGCTACCGCCGTAACCTCGTCGCCCGCGCCCTGGTCACCAAAAGGTCGAGGACGCTCGGCGTGGTCAGCTTCGACACCACGCTGTACGGCCCGGCCAGCACGGTGTACGGAATCGAGCAGGCGGCCAGGTCGGCCGGCTACTTCGTCAGCATCGTCAGCCTCACGTCCATCGACAAGGGCGGCGTCCGCGACGCCCTCGACTACCTGGCCGACCAGGGCGTGGACGGAGTCGTGGTGGTCGCGCCGCAGCGCTCGGCCGCCCAGGCCCTCGCCGACCTGCCGCTCGGCATCCCCACGGTCGCCGTCGAAGGCGGCGAGGCGGGCGATGTGTCGGTGGTCTGCGTGGACCAGGCAGCGGGCGGCAGGCTCGCCACCGAGCACCTGCTGTCGCTGGGCCACGAGACGGTATGGCATGTCAGCGGCCCCTCCGACTGGCTGGAGGCCGAGGGTCGCGTGGCCGGGTGGCGGGCCGCGCTGGAGCAGGCGGGCCGCGAGGCCCCGCAACCGCTCGCCGGGGACTGGAGTCCGCGCTCGGGATACGAGGCGGGCCGCAGCCTGGCGCGCATGAAGAACGTCACCGCGGTCTTCGTCGCCAACGATCAGATGGCGCTCGGAGTACTGCGGGCGTTCACCGAGCAGGGGGTGAGGGTGCCCGACCAGGTGAGCGTCGTCGGTTTCGACGACATCCCCGAGTCGGCGTACTTCTCGCCGCCGCTCACGACCATCAGGCAGGACTTCGACGCGGTGGGAAGACACAGCATCGAGGTGCTCGTACGGCAGCTCGAAGGCGGTCCGGATGAGCGTCAGCGGCTCGTTGTGCCGCCGACGTTCGTGCCCCGGGCCAGCACGGCCCGGGTCTGAGTCGTACTGGAAGGCAGGCGCCGACATCCGGACCCCGGATGTTAGCGTTCACATCAGAAGGGAACCCCCCAAGTGTTCAAGAGGATCTCGGCGTGGGTGGTCGTCGGGCTCGCCGCGATGTCGGTGGCGGCGTGCGGCAGTGGCGGCAGCACCACCGCCAACACGGGCGGCGGCGGCGACAGCACGATCACCATGGGCTTCTCGCAGGTCGGCGCGGAGAGCGGCTGGCGTACCGCGAACACCAAGTCCGTGCAGGACGCGGCCAAGAACGCGGGCATCGAGCTCAAGTTCTCCGACGCCCAGCAGAAGCAGGAGAACCAGATCAAGGCCATTCGCTCCTACATCCAGCAGAAGGTGGACGTGATCGCCTTCTCGCCGGTGGTGGAGTCCGGCTGGGACACGGTGCTCAAGGAGGCGCAGAACGCGAAGATCCCGGTCATCCTGACCGACCGCGCCGTGGACTCCAAGGACACCTCCCTCTACAAGACCTTCCTCGGCTCGGACTTCGTGGAGGAGGGCAAGAAGGCCGGCAAGTGGCTGGTGGAGGAGTACAAGGACTCCACTGACCCGGTGAACATCGTCGAGTTGCAGGGCACGACGGGCTCCGCCCCGGCCAACGACCGCAAGGCCGGGTTCGCCGAGGTCATCGGCGCGGAGTCGAAGTTCAAGATCGTCGCTTCGCAGACCGGTGACTTCACTCGGGCCAAGGGCAAGGAGGTCATGGAGGCCTTCCTGAAGGCGCAGCCGGACATCGATGTGCTGTACGCGCACAACGACGACATGGGTCTGGGTGCGATCGAGGCCATCGAGGGCGCGGGCAAGGTGCCCGGCAAGGACATCAAGATCATCACCGTGGATGCCGTCAAGGACGGCATGCAGGCGCTCGCCGACGGGAAGATCAACTACATCGTCGAGTGCTCCCCGCTGCTTGGCCCGCAGCTGATGGACCTGGCCAAGAAGGTCGTCAAGGGCGAGCAGGTGCCCGTCCGCGTGGTGACCGAGGAGACCGTGTTCACGCAGGACCAGGCCAAGGAAGTTCTGTCCACCCGCCAGTACTGATCGCTTGACCAGGCCGCCCGCCGCACTCCGGCCGGGGTCCTTTTGAAGGGGACACCGGCCGGAGGGCATCGCCGCCCTCGCAATTCCCCCTGGTCCTCTCCAAGGGGACATCAGCTGGAGCACGGGCGGTGTGAGGCGGGTGGCGCGGAAGTGGAGAAGCGCGGATGCGCCGCCAGCTGGACGGCGGGGCGGAGAAAGCGTAGTGACGAGGCAGGGTGCAGACCCATCGACACAGAAAGGGGCGACATGGCGGTTCCCGCGCCGGTCCTGACAATGACCGGGATCGGCAAACAGTTCCCGGGGGTGAAGGCCCTGGACGGCGTGGACCTGCGGCTGCTGCCCGGCGAGGTGCACGCGCTCATGGGAGAGAACGGCGCGGGCAAGTCCACCCTGATCAAGGTGCTCACCGGCGTGTACCCCGCCGACGCGGGCACCATCGAGCTGGGTGGCGCGCCTGTCGCGTTCGGCAGCCCCCTGGAGGCGCAGCAGGCCGGCATCAGCACGGTCTACCAGGAGGTCAACCTCTGCACGAACCTGTCCGTGGCCGAGAACATCTTCATCGGCCGCGAGCCGCGCCGCTTCGGGCGCATCGACTGGAAGCGCATGCGGGCCAGGGCGAACGCGCTGCTGTCGCGGCTGGAGCTGAGCCTGGACGTGTCCGCGCCGCTGTCGACGTACTCGCTGGCCATCCAGCAGATGGTGGCCATCGCGCGGGCGATCGACGTCGAGGCCCGGGTGCTGATCCTGGACGAGCCCACGTCGAGCCTGGACGCGGGCGAGGTCGAGCAGCTGTTCAGGGTGATGAGGCGGCTGAAGGAGGAGGGCATCGCCATCCTCTTCGTCTCCCACTTTCTCGACCAGATCTATGAAATTTCGGACCGTATGACGATTCTTCGCAATGGGAAGCTCGTCGGCGAGTACCTCACCCGCGAGCTGAGCCAGATCCAGCTGGTCGCCAAGATGATCGGCCAGGAGCTGGCCGCACTGGAGCGGCTGCACGGCGAGGCCAAGGTCTTCGACCGCCCCCTGGTCGAGGCACGCGGGCTGGGCCGCACCGGGGCGATCGAGCCGTTCACGATGACCATCCACGAAGGCGAGGTCGTCGGCCTGGCCGGGCTGCTCGGCTCCGGCCGTACGGAGGTCGCCCGGCTGCTGTTCGGCGCCGACCACGCTGGCACCGGGGAGATCGCCATCGGCGGCTCGGCGGTGTCGTTGCGCACGCCGCGCGCCGCCATGACGCACAAGATCGCGTTCTGCTCGGAGAACCGCAAGGCCGACGGACTCATCCCGGACCTCACCGTCCGCGAGAACATCATCCTGGCCCTCCAGGCCACCAGGGGGTGGACCAGGCCGGTGCCCCGTGACCAGCAGGACGAGCTGGTCGGCAAGTACATCAAGGCGCTGAAGATCAGCCCGCCCAACCCCGAGCACCTCGTCCGCAACCTCAGCGGCGGCAACCAGCAGAAGGTCCTGCTGGCCAGGTGGCTCATCCTCGAGCCCCGGCTGCTCATCCTCGACGAGCCCACCCGGGGCATCGACGTCGGGGCGAAGACCGAGATCCAGCGGCTGGTGGCGGAGCTCTCCGACGGCGGCATGGCGGTGCTGTTCATCTCCGCCGAGCTGGAGGAAGTGCTGCGGCTCAGCCACAAGGTCGAGGTCCTGCGTGACCGGCGGCTGGTGGCCGAGCTGCCCAACGACGACTCGTTGACAACGGACGTGCTGATGGAGACCATCGCGAGCGGCGCGAGCAATGGGAGCGCGAGCGGAGGGTCAGTCTCATGAGACGCCTGCTGTGGCCGGTGGTGGTCCTAGCGCTGCTGCTGGCGCTGAACGTGTTCTTCACGCCCAGCTTCTTCTCGATCGAGGTCAAAGACGGTCACCTGTACGGCAGCCTGATCGACATCCTGCGCTTCGGCGCGCCGCTGATCCTGGTCTCGCTCGGCATGACCCTGGTCATCGCCACCGGCGGCATCGACCTGTCGGTCGGCTCGGTGGTGGCGATCTCGGGCGCGCTGGCGTGCCTGCAGATCAGCCAGGACGCGAGCGTGTTCACGGCCGTGGTGTCGGCCCTCGTGTTGTGCGTGGTGCTGGGCGCCTGGAACGGGTTCCTGGTCGCCACGGTCGGCATCCAGCCGATCATCGCCACGCTCATCCTCATGGTGGCCGGGCGCGGCCTGGCCCAGCTCATCACCGACGGCCAGATCATCACCGTCAACAGCCCGGCGTACAAGGTGATCGGCGGCGGCTACTGGCTGACCGTGCCGTTCGGCATCCTCATCGTGATCGCCGTGCTGGCGATCACCGCGTTCCTGACCCGGCGGCTGGCGCTGGGCATGCTGCTGGAGTCCGTCGGCGGCAACGCCGAGGCCAGCAGGCTCGCCGGGATCCGGTCGCGCGGGATCATCATCATGGTGTACGCGTTCGCCGCCCTGTGCGCGGGCGTCGCCGGCCTGATGATCAGCTCGAACGTCTCCAGCGCCGACGGCAACAACGCCGGCTTGTGGATCGAGCTGGACGCCATCCTGGCCGTCGTGATCGGCGGCACGTCGTTGTCCGGCGGCCGGTTCACGCTCAGCGGCACCGTGCTCGGCGCGCTGATCATCCAGACGCTGACCACGACCATCTACTCGATCGGCGTGCCGCCGGAGACCACGCTGCTGTTCAAGGCGCTGGTCGTGACGGCCGTCTGCCTCATCCAGTCCCCGTCCTTCCGCGCGAAGGTGTTCCACCGGCGCGGGCGAACCGCACCGCCCAGCCCGGCCCCTGAAGAGAAGGTGCGGGTGACCGCATGACGACGATAGCGATCGGCCGGACGTCGATCCCGGCCAAGTACCTGCCGGTCCTGGTGACCGGCTGCCTGTTCGCCGCGATGTTCGTGGTGGGCGGCATCCGCTACGAGGGCTTCGCCACCGGGCAGATCATTCTCAACGTCTTCATCGACAACGCCTTCCTGCTGGTGGTGGCGGTCGGGATGACGTTCGTGATCCTGACCGGCGGCATCGACCTGTCGGTCGGCTCGGTCGTGGCGCTGTCCACGATGATCTCGGCGAGTCTGATGGCGGGGCCCGGCTGGCCGCCGTACCTGGTGGTGCCGCTGGTGCTGGCCATCGGGTCCGGGCTCGGGCTGGTGATGGGTTACATCGTGCACGCCTTCGACATCCAGCCGTTCATCGTGACGCTGGCGGGCATGTTCCTGGCGCGCGGGCTGTGTTACACGATCGGAACAGACTCGATTCCGATCGAGGACGCCACGTTCACGGCCTTCGCCCAGACGCGGATCGACCTGTTCGCGGACATGTGGATCTCACCGAGCGTGATCATCGCGCTGGTGGTCGTGGGCGTGGCGGCGTATGTCCTGCACTACACGCGCCTGGGCAGATCCGTGTACGCCACGGGAGGCAGCGAGCAGTCGGCGTTGCTGATGGGCCTGCCCGTGGGGCGGACGAAGATCGCCGTCTACACGATCAGCGGGTTCTGCTCGGCGCTCGGCGGGGTGCTGCTGTCGTTCTACATGCTCTCCGGCTACGGCCTGCATGCTGTGGGCATGGAGCTGGACGCGATCGCGGCGGTCGTCATCGGCGGTACGCTCCTGACCGGGGGGAGCGGCTTCCTGTTCGGCACCGTGCTGGGAGTGCTCGTGCTGGGCCTGATCCAGACGATCATCAGCTTCGAGGGCACGCTCAGCTCGTGGTGGACAAAGATCTTCATTGGATTGTTGCTCTTCGTCTTCATCTTGCTTCAGCGTTTGTTCTCGGCTCGGTCACGCCGCTGACCTGCCGAGAGCGTTACCGGAAAGTTTCCGTGCGGTTATGGTCGACCGTTGACATACACTTTGTTAGCGATAACAATCGGCGGAAACGAAACGCGAACTATGTGTTGATTCATCACGTTCTGTGATCAAACTCGCTGTTTCCATCGGCAGCCGCCGTGTCCAGCGCTGCCGCGACCCCCATCGCAAGGAGATGCATTCATGAGGTTGGGACGAATCGGGGGCGTGGTGTCCGCCATCGCGCTCGCCGCGACCATGACGGCCTGTGGCTCCAGCCAGAAGACCGTTGACGCCGAGGCCTCCACCTCGGCGTCGGCCGGCAGTGCGGGCGCGCTGATCGGCGTCACCATGCCGACCAAGTCGTCGGAGCGCTGGATCCACGACGGCGACAACGTCAAGAAGCAGCTGGAGGCGCTCGGCTACAAGGTCGACCTCCAGTACGCCGAAAACGACATCCCCACCCAGGCCAACCAGATCGAGAACCAGATCACCAAGGGCGCCAAGCTCCTGATCATCGCCTCGATCGACGGCACTGCGATCACCTCGCAGCTGCAGCAGGCCGCGGACAACAAGATTCCGGTCATCGCCTACGACCGGCTCATCCGCAACAGCCCCAACGTCGACTACTACGCCACGTTCGACAACTTCAAGGTCGGCGTGCAGCAGGCCACGTCCCTCCTGAAGGGCCTGGGCGTCGAGGACGGCAAGAAGGGCCCGTTCAACGTCGAGCTGTTCGGCGGCTCGCCCGACGACAACAACGCCACGTTCTTCTGGAACGGCGCGATGTCGGTGCTGAAGCCGAAGATCGACGACGGCACGCTCGTGATCAAGAGCGGCCAGACCGACTTCAAGCAGGCCGCTATCCTGCGGTGGGACCCCGCCACGGCGCAGAAGCGCATGGAGGACATCCTCACCAAGACCTACACCGGCAGCACCAAGGTCGACGGTGTGCTCTCCCCGTACGACGGCCTGTCCATCGGCATCCTGTCGGCGCTGAAGAGCTCCGGCTACGGCAAGCCGTACCCGATCGTGACCGGCCAGGACGCCGAGCTCCAGTCGGTGAAGTCGATCATCGCCGATGAGCAGTACTCCACCATCTTCAAGGACACGCGCAAGCTCGCCGAGCAGACCGTGAAGATGGCCGACGCGGTGCTCAAGGGCCAGAAGCCCGAGGTCAACAACGAGAAGGACTACGACAACGGCAACAAGGTCGTGCCGTCGTACCTGCTCGACCCGGTGATCGTCGACAAGTCCAACTACAAGGACGTCATCATCGGCGGCAACTACTACACCGAGGACCAGCTCAAGTAAGGGCCTACGCCCCGGGGACGCCTGCGCGTCCCCGGGGCTGCTCTGAGTGAGGGGCACTATGACCGAGCACATCTTGCGGATGAGCGGGATCACCAAGACGTTCCCCGGCGTGAAGGCGCTGCAGGACGTCAACCTGTCCGTCCGACGGGGCGAGATCCACGCCATCTGCGGCGAGAACGGCGCCGGCAAGTCGACGCTGATGAAGGTGCTGTCCGGGGTCTACCCGCACGGCGAGTACGAAGGTGAGATCACCTTCGAGGGCAAGCGCTGCGAGTTCAGCGGCATCCGCGACAGCGAGCACGCCGGCATCGTCATCATCCACCAGGAGCTGGCGCTCAGCCCGCAGCTGTCGATCGCGGAGAACATCTTCCTCGGCAACGAGCGCGCCAAGCGCGGCGTCATCGACTGGAACCGCACCAACTACGAGGCCGGCGAGCTGATGAGGCGGGTCGGCCTGCGCGAGAACCCGACGACGCCGATCTCCGACATCGGCGTGGGCAAGCAGCAGCTCGTCGAGATCGCCAAGGCGTTGTCGAAGGAGGTCAAGCTCCTCATTCTCGACGAGCCGACCGCCGCGCTCAACGACGACGACTCGGCTCACCTGCTGGGCCTGCTGCGCGGCCTGCGGGACGAGGGCATCACCTGCGTGATCATCTCCCACAAGCTCAACGAGGTCATCGCGATCGCCGACTCCGTCACGATCATCCGCGACGGGCGGACGATCGAGACGCTGGACATGGCGACGGACCAGGTGACCGAGGACCGGATCATCTCCGGCATGGTCGGCCGCGCCCTCGACAACCGTTTCCCGCCGCATGAATCCACGATCGGGGAGGAGGCGCTGCGCATCGAGGACTGGACCGTCTACAGCCCCAGCCAACCAGGCAGGAAGGTAGTCGACGGAGCCAATCTGACGTTGCGTCGCGGTGAGATCGTGGGCCTTGCGGGGCTGATGGGCGCCGGACGCACCGAGCTGGCGATGAGCGTGTTCGGCCGCGCGTACGGCGTGCACATCTCCGGCAAGATCTTCAAGGACGGCCGCCCGGTCGAGCTCCGCAACGTGCAGGACGCGATCAAGCACGGCATCGCCTACGCCACTGAGGACCGCAAGAGGTACGGGCTCAACCTCATCGAGGACATCAAGCGCAACATCAGCGCTGCCGGGCTCATGGGCCTGTCCAAGCGCGGCTGGGTCAACGAGAACGAGGAGTACCGGGTCGCCGAAGAGTTCCACCGGAGCATGAACATCAAGGCGCCCAGCGTCAACAGCGTCGTCGGCAAGCTCAGCGGCGGCAACCAGCAGAAGGTCGTGCTCTCGAAGTGGATCCTGACCGAGCCTGACGTGCTCATTCTCGACGAGCCGACGCGGGGCATCGACGTCGGCGCCAAGTACGAGATCTACACGATCATCAACCGCCTGGCCGACCAGGGCAAGGCCGTGCTGGTGATCTCTTCTGAGCTGCCCGAGCTGCTGGGCCTGTGCGACCGCATCTACACCCTCTCCGAGGGGCGCATCACCGGCGAGGTGCGGCGCCAGGAGGCCACGCAGGAACACCTCATGTACTTGATGACCAAGGGACAGGAAAGATGAGTAGCATCACGCCCGCCGACGTGCAGGTCGGCGCCAAGGGCGACGGGGGAGCGCCACGGCAGCCGGGACGGGTGTCGCTCGGCGGACTGTCGCTGAACCTGCGCTCGAGCGGTATCTACATCGCCTTCGCGCTGATCGTCGTGCTGTTCTCCGTGCTGACCGACGGCGCGCTGCTCCAGCCGCAGAACATCTCCAACATCATCGTCCAGAACTCCTACGTCCTGATCCTCGCGATCGGGATGATCCTGATCATCATCGCCGGGCACATCGACCTGTCGGTCGGCTCGGTGGTGGCGGTCACCGGGGCGCTGGCCGCCGTGCTCATGGTCAACGTGGGCATGTGGTGGCCGCTGGCGCTGCTCATCACGCTGGTGGCCGGTGCGCTGATCGGGGCCTGGCAGGGCTACTGGATCGCGTACTTCGGCATCCCCGCGTTCATCGTGACGCTGGCCGGCATGCTGCTGTTCCGGGCGCTGACCCTCACCGTGCTCGGCAACCAGGGCATCGGCCCGTTCCCCGACCAGGTCCGTACGCTGGCCAACGGGTTCACCAACGGCTACCTCGGCAACATCGGCCTCGGCCCGCTCGGCGGCGCCGACCTGTTCAGCCTCCTCATCGGCCTGGTCGCGATCGCCGGCATGGTGGCCTCGCAGTGGCGCACCCGTGGCGCCCGCAAGGGCTACGGCCAGTCGGTCGAGCCGATGGCGCTGTTCGTGCTGAAGATGGCGGCCGGGGCCGCGCTGATCCTCTTCCTCGTCGTGCAGCTTGCCCGCTTCAAGAACCTGCCGTGGGTGCTCGTGCTGCTGGCGGTGCTGGTGCTGGCGTACTCGCTGATGGCCAACCGCACGGTCTTCGGCCGGCAGATCTACGCCATCGGCGGCAACCTCCAGGCGGCCGTCATGTCCGGCGTGAAGGTCAAGTCGGTGGTCTTCTGGATCTTCGTGAACATGGGCGTGCTGTCGGCGATCGCCGGCGTCATCTTCGCCGGCCGGCTCAACCAGGCTGGTCCGACGGCGGGTAACAGCTTCGAGCTGGACGCCATCGCCGCGGCCTTCATCGGCGGCGCGGCCGTCCAGGGTGGCGTCGGCAAGGTGGTCGGCGCGATCACCGGCGGCTTGATCATGGCGGTCATCAACAACGGCATGTCCCTCATCGGCTCCCCGAGCGAGCGGGTCATGCTCGTCAAGGGCGCCGTGCTCCTCGCCGCTGTCGCGTTCGATGTCTGGACCAAGCGCAGGGCAGGCGCATCGCGATAAATAAGATCTTCGGACCCCCGCGAAAGGAGAGACCGTGACACCCCCCAAACGTCGCCTCCCGGTCATGGCCGACGTGGCCAGGGAGGCGGGCGTATCGCATCAGACGGTCTCCCGGGTCCTCAACGACCACCCGAACGTCCGGCCCGCCACCAGGGCCCGGGTGGAGGAAGCGATCACCCGGCTGGGCTACCGGCGCAACCTGGTCGCCCGTGCCCTGGTCACCAAGCGGTCGCGGACGCTCGGCGTGGTCAGCTTCGACACCACGCTGTACGGCCCGGCCAGCACGATCTACGGCATCGAGCAGGCGGCCAGGACCGCGGGCTACTTCGTCAGCATCGTGAGCCTGAAGACGATTGACCCCAATAGCGTGCGTGACGCCATCGACTACCTCACCGAGCAGGGTGTGGACGGGGTCGTGGTGGTCGCGCCGCAACTGTCGGCCACGGCCGCGCTGGAGGGCCTGCCGGTCGGCATGCCGGCGGTGGCGGTCGAGGGCATCACCTATCGGGCCGACGTGTCGGCGGTCTGCATCGACCAGATCGAGGGCGCCAGGCTGGCCACGCGGCACCTGCTGGAAGAGGGCCACGAGACGGTCTGGCACGTCAGCGGCCCGCCGGAGTGGCTGGAGACCGAGGGCAGGCTCCAGGGCTGGCGCGCCGCCCTGGAGGAGGCGGGCCGGCCGGTGCCCGAGCCGCTGGCCGGCGACTGGAGCCCCCGCGCCGGTTACGAGGCGGGCAAGAGCCTGGCCGCGATGAACGGCGTCACTGCCGTCTTCGCGGCCAATGACCAGATGGCACTCGGCGTGCTGCGCGCGCTCAGCGAGCTCGGCGTGCGGGTCCCCGAGCAGATCAGCGTGGTCGGCTTCGACGACATCCCCGAGTCCGAATTCTTCTCGCCGCCGCTCACGACGGTCAGGCAGGACTTCGACGTGGTGGGCAGGCACTGCATCGAGGTGCTGCTGCGGCAGATAGACGTGGGACCCACCGCGTTCGAGCGCCTGGTCGTGAGACCCAGCTTTGTGGTGAGGTCGAGTACAGCCCCGCTAGGTAGATGATGGGCATGCCCCCGGAAACCCTCTATGGAGTTCAATGTGAACGCTAACAATTACGTGGTCGGAGTCGACTTCGGCACGCTGTCCGGGCGTGCGGTCGTCGTCCGCGTGAGCGACGGCGCCGAGCTGGGCAGCGCCGTCCACGAGTACACCCACCGCGTCATCGAGCAGACGCTCCCAGGCTCCGACGTGAAGCTGGGCCCGGACTGGGCGCTGCAGTCGCCGCAGGACTGGATCGACGTGCTCAAGATCGCCGTGCCCGCGGCCATCGCCGCCGCCGGCGTCGAGCCAGGGCAGGTCATCGGCGTCGGCACCGACTTCACCGCTTGCACCGTTCTGCCGACCACGGCCGACGGCACGCCCCTGTGCTTCGAGACGCCCGAGCTGCCGCACGCCTGGCCGAAGTTGTGGAAGCACCACGCCGCGCAGCCGCACGCCGACCGGATCAACGAGCTGGCCGCGCGCCGCGGCGAGAGCTGGCTGCCGCGCTACGGCGGCAAGATCTCCTCCGAGTGGGAGTTCGCCAAGGGCCTGCAGCTGCTGGAGGAGGCTCCGGACGTCTACGCCCGGGCCGAGCGCTGGATCGAGGCCGCCGACTGGATCATCTGGCAGCTCACCGGCGTCGAGAGCCGCAACATCTGCACGGTCGGCTACAAGGGCATCTTCCAGGACGGTGCGTACCCGTCGGAGGAGTTCCTCGCCGAGCTCAACCCCGGCTTCGCCGGCTTCGTCGGTAAGCTCGCCACCGGTCAGGTCGGCGACGACGTCAACGGCGTCACGGTGGCCCCGCTCGGCGGCCTCGCCGGTCGGCTGACCGCCCAGGCCGCCGCGTGGACGGGCCTGCCCGAGGGCGTCGCCGTGGCCGTCGGCAACGTGGACGCCCACGTCACCAACGCCGCCGCCGACGCCGTGCGGCCCGGTCAGATGGTGGCCATCATGGGCACCTCCACCTGCCACGTCATGCCCAGCGACCAGCACGCCGAGGTGCCCGGCATGTGCGGCGTCGTGCGCGACGGCATCGTGCCGGGCCTGTGGGGGTACGAGGCCGGTCAGTCAGCGGTCGGCGACATCTTCGCCTGGTTCGTGGACAACTTCGGGCACGACGGGCACGAACACCTCACGGCGCTGGCCGAGAAGCAGGCGGTGGGCCAGCACGGGCTGGTGGCGCTGGACTGGTTCGGCGGCAACCGCTCGGTGCTCGTGGACCACAACCTCTCCGGCGTGATCATCGGACAGACCCTGGCCACCAAGCCGGAGGACGTCTACCGCGCTCTCATCGAGTCCACCGCGTACGGCGCCCGCATGATCGTGGAGACCTTCGAGAAGTCGGGCGTGCCCGTCGAGGAGTTCATCGTCGCCGGTGGCCTGCTCAAGAACCCCTTCCTCATGCAGGTCTACGCCGACGTGCTGCGCCGCCCGCTGTCGGTCATCGGCTCCGACCAGGGGCCCGCGCTCGGCTCGGCCATCCACGCGGCCGTCGCCGCCGGCGCCTACCCGGGCATCGAAGAGGCCGCCGCTGCCATGGGCAAGCGCACCGAGGCCGCGTACGTGCCTGACGAGGCCCGTGCCGACGCCTACGACCGGCTCTACGCCGAGTACCGCAGGCTCCACGACTTCTTCGCAGACGGGCAGATGCTGCACACGCTGCGCGCGATCAGGAATGAGGCACACGCATGAGGAAGATTGTCGCGGACCTCCATGCCGAGCTGGTCCGGTACAACCTGGTCGTCTGGACTGCTGGAAACGTTTCCGGCAGGATCCCGGGCGAGGATCTGTTCGTCATCAAGCCGTCCGGGGTCTCCTACGACGAGCTGACGCCGGAGAACATGGTCGTGTGCGACCTCGACGGCAACCTGGTGGAGGGCGAGCACGCGCCGTCCAGCGACACGGCCGCGCACGCGTACGTCTACCGCAACATGCCCGACGTCGGCGGCGTCGTGCACACCCACTCGACGTACGCCTCGGCCTGGGCCGCCCTCGGCGAGCCCATCCCGTGCGTGCTGACCGCGATGGCCGACGAGTTCGGCGGCGAGATCCCGATCGGCCCGTTCGCGCTGATCGGCGACGACTCCATCGGCCAGGGCATCGTCGAGACGCTCAAGGGCCACCGCTCGAAGGCCGTGCTCATGCAGAACCACGGCGTGTTCAGCATCGGCAAGGACCCGAAGTCCGCGGTGAAGGCGGCCGTGATGTGCGAGGACGTGGCGCGTACCGTGCACGTGGCCCGCCAGCTCGGCACCCCGCTGCCCATCGCGCAGGACGACATCGACCGCCTCTACGACCGCTATCAGAACGTCTACGGACAGAGGAGCCCGCGTTGAAGATCTGGTTTCTGACCGGCAGCCAGGGACTGTACGGCGAGGACACGCTACGCCAGGTGGCCGAGCAGTCGCAGCGCATTGCCGAGCAGCTGCCCGTCCCCGTCGAGTGGAAGCCCGTGCTCACCGACGCCGCCGCGATCCGGCGGATCATGCTCGAGGCCAACGCGGACGACTCCTGCGCCGGCGTGATCACGTGGATGCACACGTTCTCCCCGGCCAAGATGTGGATCGCCGGTCTCGACGCGCTGCGTAAGCCGCTGCTGCACCTGCACACGCAGGCCAATGTCGAGCTCCCGTGGAGCACCATCGACATGGACTTCATGAACCTCAACCAGGCCGCCCACGGCGACCGCGAGTTCGGCCACATCCAGACCCGCGTAGGGGTGCCGCGCAAGACCGTGGCCGGGCACGTCAGCGACCCGGCGGTGGGTGAGCGCATCATGACCTGGGTACGCGCCGCGAAGGGCCTGGCCGAGGTCCGCACGCTCAAGCTGGTGCGCTTCGGCGACAACATGCGCGACGTGGCCGTCACCGAGGGCGACAAGGTGGAGGCCCAGCTGCGCTTCGGCGTCTCGGTCAACACCTACGGCGTCAACGACCTGGTCGAGGAGGTGGACGCGGTCTCCGACGCCGACGTGACGTCTCTGGTCAAGGAGTACGCCGAGCAGTACACCGTCGCCCCCGAGCTGCTCGGCGAGCGCAACGAGTCGCTGCGGTACGCGGCCAGGATCGAGCTGGGCCTGCGGGGCTTCCTCGAGGCAGGCGGCTACAAGGCGTTCACCACGAACTTCGAGGACCTCGGCGGCCTGCGCCAGCTCCCCGGCCTGGCCGTGCAGCGGCTCATGGCCGACGGCTACGGCTTCGGCGGCGAGGGCGACTGGAAGACCTCGGTGCTGCTGCGCACGCTCAAGGCCATGACGCCCGGTGGCACGTCGTTCATGGAGGACTACACCTACGACCTGACGCCCGGCAATGAGCTCATCCTCGGCGCGCACATGCTGGAGGTCTGCCCGTCCATCGCGACCGGCACGCCGTCGTGCGAGATCCACCCGCTGGGCATCGGCGGCAGGGAAGACCCGGTCCGCCTGGTGTTCGACGCCGAGCCAGGGCCCGGCATCGTCGTGGGCCTAGCCGACATGGGCGACAGGTTCCGCCTGGTGGCCAACGAGATCGACATCGTGGCGCCGCCCCAGCCGTTGCCCAAGCTGCCGGTGGCCCGCGCGGTGTGGAGCCCGCGCCCCGACCTGCGTACGTCCACGGAGTCGTGGCTGACCGCGGGCGCCCCGCACCACACGGTGCTCTCCACGGCCGTCGGCCGGGAGGAGCTGACCGACCTCGCCGACATGCTCGGCGTGGAGCTGCTGGTCATCGACGCCGACACCACGACCGAGCGGTTCACCAAGGAGCTGCGCTGGAACCAGGCGTACTACCGCCTGGCCCAGGGCTTCTAGTCCTCCTCGGCGGGTTTCCTCGGGGCGTTCCTGCGCTGCTCCTCGGCACGTTCGCGGCAGCGGCGCAGGAACTCCTCGTCATCGTCCGGGTTGGTGGCGGCGAACCGGCCCGGCCGGTCGTACTCGGGGAACGCGCTGGGCCGCGTCGGTGTCTCGGTCCGCTGCGGCCGCCCCGCCACCAGCCAGATGATCGAGCCGACCAACGGGAACAGCAGCACGATCACCACCCAGGCGATCTTGGGCAGATTCCGGCAGAGCGTGTCCGGCGTGGTGATCACATCGAAGAGGCAGTACAGCCAGAGCACGAGCGTGACCAGGCCGAGAGCCTGGGACAGATAGAGCACGGCACACCTCCGTCAGCGGCTCACGAAACTAGCGGGACCCGGCCGGGCTGACAAGGTGCTCGCTGTGGGAAGGTAAGGCAGTGACGCTGACCAACTGGGCGGGAAACACCGCATTTCGGGCACGAGACGTCCACCACCCGACCTCGCTCGAGGAGCTCCAGCGGCTCGTCTCGGCCAGTGCCCAGGTGCGGGCGCTGGGGAGCGGCCACTCCTTCAACGACGTCGCCGACACCACCGGCGACCTGGTGATCCTCGACCGGATGCCGGACACGGTGGAGATCGACAGTGCGGCGGCCCAGGTGCGGGTGCCCGCGCGCATGACGTACGCGCGGCTCGCGCCGATCGTGCACCAGGCCGGCTTCGCGCTGGCGAACATGGCCTCGCTGCCGCACATCTCCGTGGCCGGCTCGGTCGCGACCGGCACGCACGGCTCCGGCGACAGGATCCAAGGGCTGGCCGCCGCCGTGTCGTCACTCGACCTCGTCACCGCCGACGGCTCGGTGCTGACCCTGTCGCGCGGCGACGCCGACTTCCCCGGAGCGGTGGTCGCCTTGGGCGCCCTCGGCGTCGTGACGTCGCTGACGCTCGACCTGGTGCCCGCCTTCCAGGTACGCCAGTACGTCCGCGAGGGCCTGCCCGTCGACGCGCTCGCCGACTTCGACGAGATCATGGCGAGCGGCTACAGCGTCAGCCTCTTCACCGACTGGCGCGACACCCGCGTCTGGCTGAAGCGCACCGAGGAGCTGACCAGCCCCGACTGGTACGGCACCCGCCCCGCCGACGCTCCGCGCCATCCGCTGCCGACCATGCCGGCCGACAGCTGCACCCTCCAGCTCGGCGTGCCGGGACCATGGCACGAGCGGCTGCCGCACTTCCGCCCCGACTTCGAGCCGAGCGGCGCGGGCGACGAGCTGCAGTCGGAGCTGATCCTGCCGAGGGAGCACGCGGTCAAGGCGCTGCGCGAGCTGTACACGATCGGGGACCGGATCCGCCCCGTGTTGCAGATCTCGGAAGTCCGCACGATCGCGGCCGACGACCTGTGGCTCAGCCCCTTCCACGGTCGCGACAGCGTGGGCCTCCACTTCACCTGGGTCAAGGACCCAGCAGGCGTGCGGCCGGTGCTGGAGCTGGTGGAGGAGACCCTGGCGCCGTTCGACCCCCGCCCGCACTGGGGCAAGCTGTTCACCCGGTGGCCTTCCTGCCCGGAGCGGTTCCGCTCGTTGGCGCGGCGGCTGGACCCGGCGGGCAAGTTCGCCAACGACTTCACGCGGATACTTCTGGGGGAGTAGTCCCTCCCGGGAGGCTGCGCCGCCGGATGTAGCCGGTCACCGGCCTCCGGGACGATGTCATCGGGGTGCCGGTCGGCGATCGTTAGGACATGACCGATCACCTGTTCAGGTTCGGCGCGGTCGCCGGACACGCCCCCGACTGGACCGGCCTGGCCCGCCGGGCCGAGGACCTCGGCTACGCCACCCTGCTGGTGCCCGACACGCTCGGCACCCTCTCGCCCTTCGCCGCGTGCGCCGCGGCCGCCGCGGTCACGACGAGTCTGCGCGTCGGCACGTACGTGCTGAGCGTCGCCAACCGCACCCCGCGCGCCATGGCGTGGGAGACCGCCACCCTGCAGACCCTCACCGGCGGGCGGTTCGAGCTGGGCCTGGGCGCAGGCCGGCCGGACGCCGAACGCGACGCCGCCGAGCTCGGCGTCAGGTTCGGCACGCCGAGCGAGCGGATCGAGCGGATCTCCGAGACCATCGACGCCGTCAAGGACGTGCCCATCCTGCTCGCCGCGTCCGGCACCCGACTGCTCAGGCTGGCCGCAGGCAGGGCCGACACGGTCGCTCTCGGCGTGCCCCCACAAGCCACGGAGGAGCAGGTGGCGGCGAAGCTGGACGAGCTGTACGAGCTGGCCGGCGACCGCTTCGACGATCTCGAGCTCGGCATGAACCTCGCCGCCGCCGGCACCGAGCCGCCCGCCTGGCTCGGCTCCCTCGACGACACCGCCACCGGCGTGCTCCGGGGGACGCCCGACGAGATGGCCGACGTCCTGCTGCGGCGCAGGGACCGGCTCGGGGTCTCGTACGTGTCGGTGAACGCCCAATGCCTGGACGCCTTCGCGCCGGTGGTGGAGCGCCTCACCGGTACCTGACGGAAGCTGACAGGTAAGCCCGGCACAATGAACCGCATGACCGCCAAGGGCACCTTCGACACCGCAGACTGGAACGCCAAGCCGCCTTACGAGGACCGCGACGGTGTCACGCTCGGACTTGTGACCATGTCCAAGACCTTCCACGGGGACCTGACCGGCACCAGCGTCGTCACCTTGCTGGTGGCGAGCACTCCGGTGGAGGACTCGCGCTCCTATGTGGCGCTCGAACGCATCGAGGGCACGCTGCACGGCCGATCCGGTAGCTTCGTCGTCCAGCACAACGCGGTGAGCGACCAGGGCGAGCAGTCGCTGCGCATTTCCGTGGTGCCGGACTCGGCGACGGGGGAGTTGCGCGGCCTGAGGGGCGAGATGGGCATCGTCATCGGCCCGGACGGCGGGCACTCCTACACCTTCGACTACACGTTCAGCTCACCTCCACGTTGAACAGGAACCCCACGGAGTCCTTGGCCCCGCCACGCTCTGTCGGAGACCGAGATCCACACCCGGCGCGCCACCTCGGCCGCGAAGTACTCCCCGAGGTCGCGCCAACGGCCGAGTGCGCCGTGGGGCCGTCCGGAGCCTCGACCATCTCTCAGCCGTATTGCAGTCTGGGGCAGAATCAGCTGACCTTGAGTTGCTCGTCCCCGAAGTCGGCGACGAGTTTGAGGGTGCCACCAAGCGCGGCAACGTAGCGATCTAGTACCTCACGCGTGGACACGTCGCCCTTCTCAATCTGGGAGACACGAGCGACGGATACACCCATACGTTCGGCAACATGCGCCTGGGTGAGGCCCCGGCGCTGCCGCATCTCGGCCAGTCGCCAGCCCTGAGCTTCCTCACGCAGTTGACGAACCTCGTCTTCGAACACCTCGGCGCCGCCGGCGGTCTCCACCGCACGCTCCAGATGTCCGCTTTCGCGCCACCTGCGGCAACCGCTCATCTGCCCATCTCTTTGTGCCGCTCTACCAGGTAGAACTCATACAACCGCTCGGCTCGTGGTACTGCCTCGCGATACCACCGTTCCCAGTTCCCTGCCTTGTCGCCGGCAACCAGCAGGATCGCCGACCGCCACGGGTCGAACACGAAAAGGATCCGGATCTCACTGCGTCCGACAGATCCGGGACGCAATTCCTTCAGATTCGGGATCTTCGATCCGGCGATGGTGTCCACCAGCGGTCGCCCCTCGGAGGGGCCGTTGCGTTCCAACACCAGAATCGCCTGGTTCACGAGCTTGTGCGTCTGTCGATCGGTGTCGCCTACGTCGGCCTCGTGGAGGGGGAGGCGATCCCCCGCCAGGAGGTGGTCGACGCATTCACGGCGGCGCGGGGTCACGCGGTGCTGCACGCGCAGACCCAGACCGGCGGGGTGGGCTCAACCTGCAGGCGGCCTCGATCGTCATCGAACAGTTGCTGCGGATACTCCATGCGAAGGCGGAGTTGTTCGACGCCTACGCCAGGCGCGGCCACCTCGCCGAGTCCACGCCCGAAGGATCGACGTCTCGACGATCTTCCACCGCGGCGCATCCTTCCGTACGATCATCCACGTGTCTGGCACTTGGACCGGCTTAGCACGCCGCTCCCGTCGCTCCCGAGCCGGCCGATGCGCCGCGGCGCTCCTGCTCGTTGCCGGCTGCGGCGTCTATGCCCTGTGGCCGGCGAGCGTCACGAATGAGCCCATCGTGTACGGGGCGCCGGTCCACGACCAGGGGTGGGCGCTTCACCTACGATCCGGGCACAGCCTAGAGCTCGGCGAGATCCAGGCAGACGACCCTCTCATCGTGAGCGGCGACGGTCACACGATTGTCTACGTGCATAACAGTCGCGTGCAGGCACGCGACCTGCGGGACGGAACGGTCCACGACCTCGCCGACGCGGGCCGCCTTACTGACCTGCACATCTCCTTCGACGGCCGGGATGTCACGGTCTCCTACCGGGATCGGACGCTGATCGCGAACCTCCGGACCGGCGAGCGGCGCACGGTTCCCGATATCTGCGGGGTGTCCGGCCTGTCCGCCACCGTAGTGTGGGGTGTGCCCGGCTGCGAGCGCCGTGGGGAGGAAGCCCGGCTCGTGACCGTGCGGCGCGACGGGACGGGGACATTCGTCGGCAAACTGACCGGCGGGCTGGTATCGCCGGATCTGCGGCTTGTGGCGTCATATGAGGTCGACGGCGTTCTGATCAGCGACGCCACGTCCGGCAAGAAGATCAAATTGATCAAGAGAGAGAATCCCGACATCATCGCCTGGTTCAACGATCACGAAGTCATCGTCGAAGGATCGCCGTACCAGCTCATCGACGTCAAGACGGGCGACAAGCGCCACGACCCGGCGCTGCCGGACGAATGGATCCCTTACCTCGCGTGGCCGGGGGCGGGTAATGACTGGCTGGGCTGAACGGCAGGCACGCGCCGCGTCCCTGCTCGCCGGCCGATCGGCGGCGAGACTCGCCAGGGGCAGCGGCACCCCTGCCAGCTATTTCCGGATGTTTCGCCGCTTCCTGTCGCCGCTGCGTCTCTGGGACGCGCCCGCCTGGGGTCGTGGACTGTCCCGGCGGCAGCGGGCGATCCTCGTGGCGACGCTGCATGAGGGATGGGACGAGGAGGACACCGCCGAGCTGTGCGGGTTGAGCCAGGCCAAGGTACGAGCGCTCGCCGTACCGCAGGAGGAAAGGGCGGCGCTCGCCGCCCGGCTTCGGGAGGCGGCCACGACGCCGGGACCGGCGCCGGCACGCTTCCCAAAACTCGTCGCCTGCCTCTGCCTGCTCGGTGCCGCCGGCTCGGCTGCCGTCGTCCCGCTCGCATCGCCAGCGCCGCTGCCGATTCTGCCCGCCGTGGCAGCCGAGCCCATTCGGTACGGCATGCGCGTCCGGGAGGAGCTGTTCCCCGAACGGATCGAGCCGTTCGCCTCAGCGGACCCGTCCGAAGGATGGCTGGTGGTCGGCACGTCGGGACGGCGCTGGCGGCTACCGGACGCTCTCCCGCAAACCGACGTGCAGGTGAGCCCGGATGGCCGCAAGCTCGCCTACTACAGCCTCGCCCGGATGCAGGTGGTGATCCAGGACGTCATGACCGGTGCGATCATTCCCGTTCCGACCGCCTTCTACAAGGCTGCCCTGGCTTTTTCCGCCGACAGCCGCTATCTGGCCATGGAACAAGGGGACGACGTGGTCGTCACCGACGTACGGTCGGGCGTCGTCACGCGCATACGGGTCGACGAGTTGCTCCTTGGCTGGGCGGGCGATCATCTGGTGGTGAGCTACTCCTACGACGGGATCAAGGTCCTGGCCTTGGACGGCTCGGTGATCGCCAAGCCACGAGCGGAAGTGGGATCCCAATGGGAGCTGGCTGTATCGCCGGACGGCAAGGAGATCGCCGTGCCTTCCCGCGGGCGCGTCATGATCCTCGACCATGACGGCAAGGTGCTTCGGGAGGTCGACCCCGACGTGCCACCGACCGCCGAGCTCAGGCGCATCTATCGATGGGTGGGATCTGGCGAGGTGCTGCTCTATGCGCCTGGATACGGTTCAGCCACCGTCTACCTCATGGACGTGCTCACCGGCGCGACTCGGCCGGTCGCTCACGCTCCGCAGGTGGCCGGGCATGACATCACGATCGGAGCGGTATGAAGGTCCGGCTCGCCCTGGCGGCACTCCTGCTGACGGCCTGCTCTTCCGCCGCCCCCGAGGATCCGCGCCCGTTCGCGCCTACGCAGTCCCCCGTCCGCTGGATCCGCACGTCAGGTATCGCCCACCTCGCATCCGGCCAGGACGTGGCGATCCCGAGCGTCGCGAAGGTCGTGGCCGTGAGCCGCGATGGTCATCGCATCGCCTACATCGACGACGCCTCGGACCGTTACGTCGCGCTCGACCTGCGTACCGGTCAGATCCGGAAGCTCAACGCGAAACCGGTAGGCCGGGTCATGGCGCATGAGCCGCACCTGGCCATCTCGGGCGACGGCGTGTTCTTCGCCACCTCGCCTGCGAAGGTCGCGGAAACCACGATTACCAACTTTGATACCAGCGAGACCAGGATCATCAAGAATGTCTGCCGACTCTACGGCGTGACCGGTTCGGGGGTTCTCGGCACGCGGGACTGCGAGGGCGACAGCGACCTGCGCTGGGTCTCTCCAGGCAAGAAACCGCGCGTCTTCGAGCTCCTCAACCGCAACGACAAACCGTCGCTCTCACCCGATGGGAAGTTCATCGCGGTTCGAGGCTTCACGCTCATCGATTTCGCGACCGGTGAGGCGGTGCAGGACTTCCCGATCCCGGCCACCGCTCAGTGGCTCGATGCCGATCACCTCCTGGCCAGGACCGACAACGGCTATTACGCCGCCGATATCGGAACCGGCACCCTCACCAAACTCACTGTGAACGCGCCCCCGCACGAGACGGTCCTGTTCGGCCGGTGGCAGTAGCGGCCCCCTTAATCGCCATCTGGGCATACAAGGCAGTCTTCACCCGCATAAAGATCAAGGGCGGCCGGATCAGCGAGATCGCTTACCGACCGCCCTTTGACGACGATGTTGTGGAGCTATGGGGATTCGAACCCCAGACCTCCTCCATGCCATGGAGGCGCGCTACCAACTGCGCTATAGCCCCTTTGCCACGTAAGAGTTTATCGGACTCCAGGACTCCCAAAGCACGCTCTGGCCAACTCCCTCGGGAGAAGCGCCCCCGGCCCAGCCGAACGGTTGGCTGGGCCGGGTCGGTCGTCTAGCCGACCGAGCGGGCCTTTTCGATGAGGGTGGCCAGCTCCGACACCATCGGGTCCTCGGAGCTCGCGGCCAGCCGCGAGGCGTGCTCGCCGAGCTCGGGCAGGTCCATGCCGAACGCCTTCCTGTCCCGCAGATAAACGGCGAACGCCGCTGCGACCACGTCCACCTGGAGCCGGACCGGTGTCGCCTTGGCCCACACGTCCGCGGCCAGATCCTCGGCCTGGAGCGACTTACTCGCCTCGGAGGCGGCGCGGGTGTCGGGGTGCTGCCAGCGGACGGTGGCCTGGGCGAGCTGCCCGGAGGCGCCGGGCTTGAGGCGGATCGAGTAGAGGGCCGTGACGGAGTGGCCAGGGCCGATCTCGCCGCCGTCCTTGCTGTCGTCGCGGAACTCCTCGGTGGTCAGGGCGCGGTTCTCGTACCCGATGAGCCGGTAGCTCTCCACGACCGACGGGTTGAACACCACCTGGGCCTTGGCGTCGCGGGCCCGCAGCTCGATGGTCGCGGGCAGTTGCGTGGTGAAGATCTTGTCGGCTTCCTCCTGGGAGCTGACGTACACGGCCAGGCCGTCGCCGTTGTCGGCCAGCTGCTCCATCAGCTCGTCGCCGTACTCCCTGCCGACGCCGACCGTGAGCAGCGCGACCTGCTTGGCCGCGTGCTCCTTGACCCGCTCCAGGATCTCCTGCCACTCGGTGCTGCCCTGGTTGGCCAGGCCGTCGGAGAGGAGGATGACCCGGTTCGTGGCGGCGGGGCGGAACGCCTTGGACGCCTCCTCGAAGCCGGTGACCAGGCCGGCCTCCAGGTTCGTGCCGCCGTCGACGACGAGCCGGTCCACTGCGCTCTTCAGCTCGTCCCTGGCGGTCAGCGGGGTCATCGACGCCAGCACCTCGGCCTCGTCGTCGAACGCCACGATCGACACCTGGTCGCCGGGCGCGAGCTGGTCGAGCAGCGTGAGCAGGGCCGACTTGACCAGGTCGAGGCGTCCGGCCTCGGCCATCGAGCCGGACACGTCCACCACGAACGTGAGGTTGGCGGGCCGCCGCGCCGCCGTGTCGGACGCGCGCGTCTGCAGGCCCACGCGCAGCACGGCCTCGTCGCGACCGGGCAGCTTCGCGCCGTCCACGTGCACGGCGAACCCGTCGTCCGGCGGCTGTGCGTAGTCCTGCCTGAAGGCGTTGACCCACTCCTCCGGGCGGATCTCGCCGGGCGCGGGCCAGCGGCCCTCCTGGAGGGTACGGCGGGCGTAGCCGTACGAGGCGGTGTCCACGTCCAGCGCGAACGTGGAGATCTGGGCCGTGGTCGTGTCCTGCTCGTCGTTCTCCTGGATGGGTGACTTCGTGGGGGCGGGCCGGTACGGCGACGCGGCCGGCTGCTGGGCGTGCTGGGGAGCGTTCTCGTCGCTGGTCGCCTTGCCGCCGGAGCCGCCGCAGGCCGCGACGGCGAGGAGCGCAGTGAGCCCGGCGCCGATCGCTAACGGGCGAATTCTCATCTCAACCACCTCCGCCCCGTACGACGGAACTGGATCTACAGTGGCCGGGCCGGTGACTCAAGCGAGCACAAACCGCGATCGATACGTGATCAGTTGTGACAGATGGTGCTGCCGAGGCATCGGTTTCAGGCAGCCAGCGCCGCCAGGCCGATCAGGACCAGGTACGCGCTCACCAGTGCAGCAGGAGCAACTCGGCGGAGAAGCCCGGCCCCAGGGCGAGCAGCACGGCGGGCGCGTCCGGCCGAGCCCGGGTCTCCTGCAGCACGTGGAGCACCGAGACCGACGACAGGTTGCCGTGCTCCCGCAGCGAGCGCCAAGTGACGTCGAGGGCCTTGGGCGGCAGGCCGAGGGTGTCCACGATCTTCTCGATGACCTTGGGCCCGCCAGGATGGCAGATCCACGTGGCGACCTGGTCCGGGGTCAGGCCGTAGTCGGTGAGAAAGGCCCGGACGTCGGCGGCCAGCACCTCCTCCACGAAGGCGGTCAGCTCCGGGTCCAGCACGATGCGGAACCCGCGGTCGCCCACCTCCCACCCCATGAGGTGCTCGGTGCCGGGGTAGAGGCGGCTGCGGGTGGCCACGACCTCGGGTCCCGGCCCGCGGCCGGTCGCCACGACAGCCGCCGCGCCGTCCCCGAACAGGCCGCTGGCCACGAGGTTCGCGATCGAGGTGTCGT
The DNA here is from genome assembly GCF_052245935.1 of Nonomuraea sp. 3N208. Taxonomy (NCBI): domain Bacteria; kingdom Bacillati; phylum Actinomycetota; class Actinomycetes; order Streptosporangiales; family Streptosporangiaceae; genus Nonomuraea; species Nonomuraea sp. 3N208. Next base: position 81,198 of record NZ_JBQQBR010000015.1, read on the forward strand.
CGCGCTGGATCGTCAGCGAGCACAGCTCCACACAGACCAGCGCCGCCGCGTGTCCCGGCCAGCCACGCAGGTAGTCGTGCAGGCGCGCCAGCCCGGACGCGCCGGCCGCGCAGCCGAGGCCGAACATGGGCACGCGTTTGACGTCCGGCCGCAGCCCGACGCGCTGGGCCAGCCGGGCGTCGAGCGAGGGCGTGGCCAGGCCTGTGGTGGAGCAGAACAGCAGGTGGTCGATCTTCTCGGGGCGTACGCCGGACTTGTCGAGCGCGCCGCGCAGCGCCTGCTCGGTCAGGTCGAGGGCGATCTCGACGTACATGTCGTTCGCGCGGGCGAAGGAGTCGAGCTTGGCGTAGTCCGCCAGCGGGAGTGCCAGATTGCGGCCGGTCACGCCCGTCGCGGCGTGGAAGCGCCGCAAGAGCTCGTCGTCGCAGTCGGTCAGCCGGGAGAACGCCTCGGTGATCTCCGCTTGGTCGTAGCGGTTATCCGGCAAAACCGTCTGTACACCCGAAATGTGCATATATCACTCCTGCCGCGGAGAGGGCCCGGCTAACATGCGGGCATGCCGCTGCCGGATCCGTACCGCCCCCACAGGGTGGCCGTGCTCGCCTTCGACGGGATGGCGCCGTTCGAGCTGGGCTGCGTCGTGGAGCTGTTCGGGCTGCCCAGGCCCGAGCTGGACGTCCCCTGGTACGACCTCAAGGTGTGCGCCGAGACGCTGGAGCCGCTCAGAGTGGTGGGCGGGTTCACCATGCGGGCCGAGCACGGGCTGGACGTGCTGGCCGGGGCCGACACGGTGATCGTTCCCGGGGCAGACGTGCGCGCGCCGGTGTCCGGCGAGCTGGTCGCGGCCCTACGGCAGGCGCACGCGCGTGGCACGCGCATGGTGTCGATCTGCTCGGGCGCGTTCGCTCTGGCCGCCGCCGGGCTGCTGGATGGACGCGTGGCGACCACGCACTGGAGGTACGCCGACCTGCTCCAGGAGCGTCACCCCACCGTGCGCGTCAACCCGTCGGTCCTGTACGTGGACGAGGGGGACGTGATGACCAGCGCCGGCAGCGCCGCGGGGCTCGACCTGCTGATCCACCTCGTCCGCACCGATCACGGCCCCGGCGTGGCCAACACCGTGGCCCGCCGCCTGGTCGTGCCGCCGCACCGGGAGGGCGGGCAGGCACAGTTCATCGAGGCCGCGGTCACGGCGGTCGAGGACGATGACGCGATGGCCAGGGCGATGTCGTGGGCCATGGACAACCTGGCCCGGCCCATTGCCGTAGCGGACCTGGCCCGGGTGGCGAACATGTCGCAACGGTCGTTCATCCGGCATTTCAAGCGGCAGACCGGCACCAGCCCGCTGCGGTGGGTGATCGCGCAGCGGGTGGCCGCCAGCCTGGCGATGCTGGAGTCCACGGCGGCGCCGGTGGAGGAGATCGGGGCGGCGGTCGGGTTCGAGAGCCCGGTAACGTTCCGCCACCATTTCTCCAAGACCATGCGTACGTCGCCCTCGGCGTACCGGAAAACGTTCAGCGGGCGCGCGGGGTGAGCCGCCAGAGCGACGTCACCTCAGCGGCGCGGGCCGCGTGCAGCGGATCCGCCGCGTCCTTCGGCCGATGGTGGCGCGGCGCGACGTCCCGGCGGCCGGCGACCCGCAGCCCCGCCCGCTCGAACGCGCCCAGCAGCTCGTCCCTGCTGCGCAACCCCAGGTGCTCGGCCAGATCGGAAAGGATCAGCCAGCCCTCGCCTCCAGGCTCGAGGTGCTCGGACAGCCCGTCGAGGAACCCGCGCAACATCCGCCCGCCTGGATCGTAAACGGCCTGGTCGAGGGGCGAGATCGGGGTGGCGGGCAGCCACGGCGGATTGCACACGACCAGCGGCGCCCGTCCCGGCGGGAACAGGTTCGCCCGCACGACCTCCACCTTGCCGTCCAGCCCCAGCCGCGCGACGTTGTCCTCGGCGCAGTCCACCGCCCGCTGCTCGAGGTCGGTGGCCACGACGTGCCGGACGCCGCGCCTGGCGAGCACCGCCGCCAGCACCCCCGTGCCCGTGCCGACGTCGAACGCCAGCCGGTCGGCAGGCAGCGGCGCCTCGGCGACCAGATCGACGTATTCGCCCCTGATGGGGGAGAACACGCCGTGGTGCGGGTGGACACGGGCGCCGAGGGCGGGGACGTACACGCCCTTCTCGCGCCACTCGTGCGCGCCGATCAGGCCGAGCAGCTCGCGCAACTGGCCCACGCCCGGGGGCGCCTGCGGGCCGTACACCTCGGCGCAGGCCTCCCGCACGTCCGGCGCCCTGCGCAACGGCACCACGTGGCCGGCGTCGTAAGGGATGAGCAGCATGCCGAGGGTGTGGGCGCGCTGGGACCGCGCCTGGCGGTGGCGGTGGAAGCCGGCGCCCGGGGCGGCGGGCTTGCAGCGGCGTCCCATGGCGCTCAGGAGCTGACGGGCGTTGTGGAAGTCGCCGCGCCACAGGAGCGCGGTGCCTTCGCAGGCGAGACGATAGGCGGTGGCGGCTCTCATCCGGTCGTCGGCGACCACGACACGCTGGGGCGGCGGCACTCCCAGCGCCGAACGCCACTCCGCCGACCGTTCCCGCCCCGCCTCGGTCCATCGGATCATCAGGACTCGACCGTTTCATGGACCGCGCCCCTAGGCGAGCCATTTTTAACTTAGCAGTGCTAAATTAACTTAGCGACGCTAAGGAGACAGGATGGACGCTACCGTCATCCCATACACGGCCGGGGCGGTCACCTCGGCCGACGGCACGACGATCGGATATCGGCGGCTCGGCAGCGGACCCGGTCTGATTCTCATGAGCGGGGGTTACCTCGCCGCCCCGCACTACATGGAGCTGGCGACCAGCGAAGGCTACGCCGACCTGCGTGCGGAGGTTCTGTTAATGGACGGCGAGAAGACCCCGCCTCCGGTGCGCAACGCGCTCGAGGCCATGCACCGCACCGTGCCGCAGGCGAAGCGCGTCACGTTGCGCGGCGTCGGGCGCGAGGCGCCGGTCAACCACCGTGGCGTCCCCGAACGCGTGGCCGAAGCGCTCCGGGCGTTCTTCGCGCCGTGATCATTCCTGGGCGAACCGCACATCACAGCCTGCGGCCCCGCGTAGCTCGGCAATGGCCGCGGCTTCGGCCTCGATCCGGTCGCGGTCCCGGGATCCGAGCGGGGCGGCGAGCGGTTCCACCTCGATCCGCAGCCGCTTGCCCTGTTTCCGCTGCCGCCACGTCGCCACCAGCCGCCCTTCGGCCAGGACCGTGCCCGGTTCGCCGATAGACCGCCAGATCCGCCGGTGCAGGTCCTTGTCGGGAACCAGCTGTTCCCGGCCGGGGGTCTGGATGTAGGGGTCGCGCGGGGGCAGTAGCCGGACCCCGCGAACCGGGTCGGGAGACTGCAGGGCGTCGAGATCGTCCGCCAGCAGCCAGGCGGGACGCCCGTCCAGTTCTACCTCCGCCAGTTCGTCCTCGATGAGCCGCAGGACGTCCCTCTGTGCCAGGCCGGTCCACGCGGCGAAGCCCTCAGACCTCGAAGGGCCGTAACAGCGCAGGTAGCGGCGGACGAGCTCGGCCCGCGCCGCCTGGGGATCGGCGTCCGGCAGCGGCTTGCCGAGCCATTCGGCCGTGAGCACGAAAGGCGCCTTGTTCCCGCTACGTGGGGCGAAGCAGATCGTGCCCTTGAGCGCGACGATCCGGAGGACGAAGTGCACGACGCCCTCGCCCCAGGGCTGGCCGGCCGCGTACGGGCCTTGCGTCTGCCACGCCCGGGCCTGCTCCGGCGGCAGGTGCGGCACGATGCGCTCGCTGAGCCGCGCGCCCAGCTCGTCGATGGCGAGCCGGCGCCCCGCCATGACCGCCTCCAGCTCGCGCTCCGTCCACGCCACGGCCTCGCCGAGGCTCATGCCGAGCTTGGCCAGCGCCTGCTCGACGCCGAGGATGAACCGCCGCCGCGCGGTCTCCCCGTCGGGAAGGACGCCGGCCGTGAAGACCGGCGCGTCCTCCGTCGGGAACAGGAACGGTGCGCCCCGCATCGACCAGGTCTGCAGGAGCGTCTTGTCGGTCTCGATCGCGCAGGCCGCCTGCTCGGAGGTCACGTCGTCGACCCTCGCGTGCAGGGCGAGCAGCGCCGACCCCGGTGGGCTGTTCTGGATCGCGCACGCCCCGGCCGCGGACAGGAGCGACCCCGCCGGGAGCCGGCGGTCGAGGTGGTGCGCCCGGAGCCGGAACGCCGCGATCTGGTCCGTGTCCACGGTCCCCTCCTAGCATTATCGAACTATTGTTCTTATAATGATCGACATGGAACTCACCTCGGAGGAACTACCCGAACTCTGGCGGCCGCCGATCGTGGAGGGCGCCGGCGCGGCACGCTACCTGCTGGCATGGGGCGACGACGCCGAAGGTGTGCGATGGGGCTTCCTGCTCTGGCCGCCCAGGACGCGCCAGACGGCCGACGGCGCGGAACATGACGGGCAGGCGCGCTGGGTGCGCTGGGAGGACATCCGGCCCATCGCCGGTGAGGACTACAGCACGGTGCCCGTGGCGGACCGGCTCCTGTGACCTCTCCCCGATGAAGCATTCTCTGACTAAAGTCAGAGAATGGACGTTTCGACGATCGCACAGGTGCGCAGGTTCCAGCGGACCGTGACGCAGCGGATCGGCGCACTCGACGACAGGTTCCTGGCCAGGGACCGCCCGCTCGGCCAGGCGCGGGTGCTGTGGGAGATCGGCGCGGCAGGGAGCGAGGTACGCGCCCTGCGTGCGCGGCTGGAGCTCGACTCGGGATACCTGAGCCGGTTGCTGCGCGCTCTGGAGGCCGACGGGCTGGTCGTCGTCGACGACGGGGGCGGCTCCGACGGGCGGGTCCGCACGGCCCGGCTCACCCCGGCGGGTCTCGCCGAGCGGGAGGAGCTGGACCGCAGATCCGACGAGGCTGCCACATCGATCCTCGAGCCGCTCTCCACCCGGCAGCGCGAGCGCCTGGTGGCCGCGATGTCGGAGGTCGAACGGCTGCTCCTCGCCTCGACGGTCGCCATCGACGTGCTCGACCCGCACCACCCGCACGCCCGCCACTGCATCCAGGCGTACGTCGACGAGTTGGCCGGCCGGTTCGACGGCGGCTTCGACCCGGCTCACAGCATCTCGGCCGACGATCATGAGCTCCGCCCGCCGGCCGGGATGCTGCTGGTCGCCACGCTCCGCGCCGAGCCGGTCGGATGCGTGGCGCTCAAGCTGCACCCCGGTGGCGGATACGCCCAGCTCAAGCGCATGTGGGTGGACCCCTCCACGCGTGGACTCGGCCTGGGACGCCGCCTGCTCGCCGAGGCCGAGGGCCGGGCGGCGGCGAACGGCGTCCGCACGGTGCGGCTGGAGACCAACCGGTCGCTCGCCGAGGCCATCGCCCTGTACCGGGCGTCGGGCTATCGCGAGGTGGAGCCTTTCAACGACGAGCCGTACGCCCACCACTGGTTCGAGAAGCGTCTCCGGGAACCGGCGGATTGAAGCGGTGGTAGCCGGGTGCCGTCCAGCCCGGCGCGACGGTCCCTGCGACGTGGGCGTACTCGTCCAGTTCGAACCGCACCAGCCGCTGTGCCCCCGGCACGTCGCCGGAGTCCCAGTCCACCCGGGCCCGCCCGGTCAGGTGCAGCGTCTCCCCGCGTTCCCAGTCCACGAACAGCAGTCCGGCCGCCGGGTTCAGCTCCAGGTTGCCCAGCGTCATGTACATCGAGTTGCCGACGTAGTCCGGGAACACCAGTGATGCGGGCCCCATGACCTGTACGAACCCTGGATTGCCGCCGCGGTGCGACACGTCCGCGCCGAGCCCTTCGACGCCGGTGGCGATGAAGAACGTGTCCGCGGTGCCGATCCACTCCTGGTGACGGGCCAGGAGCGCGGTCCCGCCACCGAGTCCCGCCGGGGTGGGGGCAGGCGCGGAGGGGGGCTCGCGGGTCTGGATGTACTTGGGGCAGTTCGCGTAGACCTGCTCCGTCCACACCACCAGTGCGTTCCCCGCCTGCACGGCGGTGCCGTTCACGCGCATCCTGCGCCGCGTGTGCGGTTCGATGGCCAGCAGCCCGATGTCCCGCTCCCGGGTGAACAGGCCGTCCAAGGGCGGACGGGGCAGGGCGTTCGCCACGATCGTGCGATCGTCCTCGGGGGAGGCGAAGCCCGGCGGGCCGGTCATCACACCGGCCCAGAAGCGGCCCCGGTCGTCGGCCGCGCCCACGACGAGCATGTGCTGCTCGCGCAGGAAGGCGGCCGCCACGTCCGGGATCTCCGGGCGGGTGCGAGAGCTGCCGCGGTCTTCCCCGCGCACCCCTGCCCGCCGCTGCACGGCGATCTCGCCTGGGTGCCTCATTAGAAGAACCCGCAGGTCGGCGCGCTGGACGTGGGCGCAGGGCGGTCGCTGGCGGCATCCGGTGCGTAGATCTCCAGGCGGATGCCGTCAGGGTCTTCGAAGAACACACCGCCTGACGAGGCGCCCTCGCCGTGCGGCACGATGCCGTCGTGGTGCAGGGTCGCCCCGATCTCCCTGATGACCGCCTCGGCCCTCCGCACCGCGGCGAGGTCCGCGACCTGGAACGACAGGTGGTGCAGCCCTGGCAGGGCGGTGGCGAAGCGGCCCGCGCTCTGCTGCCAGAGGGTCAGCACCAGCGTCCCGTCCTGCGCCAGGAACGCGTAGCGGCGGTCGTCCTGCTGCGACTCGCCCGCCACCGTGAAGCCGAAGATCCGCCGGTAGAACTCCTTGGACTTGTCGAGATCGGTGACGTTGAGTCCAATGTGCCCCGTCTGGAACGACATTCCGCACTCCTCCATCATCTAACGGATGCACGGCTGACTTGCCGTTAGAAGTACTATAACGGCAAATCGTCGTCGCAGGCGTTAGGTGTGGGTCATTTCTTGTGCTCCCGGTAGTGCCTGGCCGCTCTCGCGCGGTTGCCGCAGGCCGTCGAGCACCACTCCTGACGTGGGTGTTCCTTGATGAAATAGAGCACGCAGCGCGGCGCCTGGCAGGTACGCAACTGCGTGCGCTCCGCCCCCGCCAGGAACTCCACGGCGGCCGTCGCGAGCGCGCCCCGCACCCGTACGGACGGCTCGGTCTCCACGGCGGGTGCGGTGAAGAGCGCCGGCTGCCCGTTCCAGGACAGTTGCGGGGCCCGGGGTGCGACGAGGGCAGTGGCGTTGACCAGGGCCAGCGACTCCGCGAACGTGGGCAGATCGGCCGCGTCGGCCCGGCTCGGCGGGTCCGGGTCCACGGCCCTGGCGAACAGCGCGCGCACGGCCTGGCGCAGGCGCACGGTCTCCTCGCGCGCCTCCTCCGTGGCCGCGAAGCCGGGATCGACGTCCAGTTCGGCCGCGTGGGCGCGTACCCACGCCGTCGTGGCGTCCACGTCGGCCAGCAGGTCGATCAATCCGGAACGGTCGGCCCTGATCGTGCTGACGAACTCGAGGGTCAGGGACATTCCCCCAATCTAACGCTTGCGGGCACCCCGACCCGTGAGGGTGCAGAAAGTCGTGCACGGCGACCAGCAGGACCGCGTACGGCTGGGACAGGTCGAGGTGCCCGGCCACCCGCGGGTCATCCAGGATCGCGTCCGGGTCCTTCAGATCGCCTTCCAGCGCGAGGACGTTGTCCTGGCAGCCCCGCGCCGATGTCGACGAACTGGTGCACGACGGAGGGGGATCAGGTGCGGCGGAACGTATGCCGGTAGGCCAGTGGCGCCACTCCCACCGCCGCGTGCAGGTGCTGGCGCAGCGAGACCGCCGTGCCGAAGCCCGCCCGCCTGGCCACCTCCTCCACCCCGAGATCCGTCGTCTCCAGCAGTTGCCTGGCGTGCTGCACCCGTTGCCCGGCCAGCCACTTGGCCGGGCTCATGCCGGTCTCCGCGCGAAAACGCCTGGTGAACGTGCGCACGCTCATCCTGGCGTGCTCGGCGAGCGCGCTCAGATCGAGCGGGGTCTCGAGGTGGGCCAGCATCCACGCGCGGGTGGCCGCGGTGCCGCCGGCGGCCTCGTACGGAAGCGGGCGCTCGACGTACTGCGCCTGGCCGCCTTCCCGCCACGGCGGCATGACGCAGCGGCGGGCGGCGCGGTTGGCCACCTCGCTTCCGTGGTCGCGCCTGATCACGTGCAGGCACAGGTCCATCCCCGCCGCCACCCCGGCCGAGGTCAGCACGTCGCCGTCGTCCACGAACAACACGTCGGCGTCCAGTTTCACCTCCGGGAACAACGCGGCGAAGCGGGCCGCCTCGCGCCAGTGCGTGGTGGCCGGGCGGCCGTCGAGCAGGCCGGCCGCCGCCAGCACGAACGACCCCGTGCAGATCGACATCGTCCGCGGCCGGCCCTGCAGCGCCGCTTGCAGGGTGTCCGAGATCGTGCCGTCCTTCAGTGCCCGGCCCGCGTGGATGCCGGGCACCAGCACCGTGTCGGCCGTGTCGAGCACGTCCAGGCCGTGGTCGGGCAGCACGCTGTAGCCGGCCGAGCACCGGACCGGCCGCCGGCCCTCGGAGCAGGTCACCACCTCGTACAACTTCTCGCCCTCCGGTGTCTCCGCCGACCAGAACACCTGGCCGGGCACGCCGAGGTCGAGTGGGGCGAAGTGGTTGAGCACCACGACGGCAACACGATGAGGCATGGCCTGATTTTTTCACATATTGGCTTTCCGGCCACTCGCGACCATGTAAGGAGATAAATCAGGATTGGCGCATGACGTTGAGCACTTCCCCCGGGGCCACCACCCGCCGCAGGCTCCACAGGGCCTGGTTCGTGGCGGCCGTCGCCTTCGTGGCGATCCTGGGCGCCGCCGGGTTCCGCGCCACCCCGGGCGTGCTGATCACTCCACTGCGGGAGGAGTTCGGCTGGTCCACCGGCACGATCTCGCTGGCCGTATCGATCAACCTGGTGCTCTACGGGCTGACCGCGCCGTTCGCCGCCGCACTGATGGACCGCTTCGGTATGCGCCGCGTGGTCGCGATCGCGCTGCTGCTGATCGCCGTTGGCAGCGGGTTCACCGTCATGATGACGGCGAGCTGGCAGTTGCTGCTGCTCTGGGGCGTGTTCGTGGGGCTCGGGACCGGGTCGATGGCGCTGGTGTTCGCCGCGACCGTGGTCGACCGGTGGTTCGTCAGGCACCGCGGGTTGGTCACCGGCATCCTCACCGCGGCCGGCGCCACCGGGCAGCTGATCTTCCTGCCGGTGCTGGCTCACCTTGCCCAGGGGCCGGGGTGGCGGGTCGCCTCGCTCGCCGTCGCCGGGTCGGCGCTGGCCGTGGTGCCGTTCGTGTGGTGGTTGCTGCGCGACCATCCGGAGGATGTGGGCACGACCGCTCTGGGCGCGGAGCCGGGCGCGGTGCGTACCGAGCCGAGCAAGGTCAACGCCGCGGTCCGGGCGGTCACGGTGCTCGCCCGAGCAGCGCGTACGCGGCCGTTCTGGTTGCTCGCGGGCGGCTTCGCGATCTGCGGGATGAGTACGAACGGGCTGGTCGGCACCCACTTCATCCCCGCCGCGCACGACCACGGCATGGCCGAGCCGGTCGCGGCCTCCCTGCTGGCGGTCATCGGGATCTTCGACATCGTGGGCACGGTCGCCTCCGGCTGGCTCAGCGACAAGATGGATCCCAAGGTGCTGCTCGGCGTCTACTACGGGTTGCGCGGGCTGTCGCTGATGGTGCTGCCCAGTCTGTTCGCGGCCACGACCGAGCCCAGCATGTTGATCTTCATCGTGTTCTACGGCCTGGACTGGGTGGCGACCGTGCCGCCCACGGTGGCGCTGTGCCGGCGCATCTACGGCGCCGACGGGGCCGTGGTGTTCGGGTGGGTGTTCGGCTCGCACCAGATCGGCGCCGCGTTCGCGGCCGTCGGCGCCGGTCTGACCCGTGACCACCTGGGCGCCTACGACCTCGCCTGGTACGGCGCCGGCGCACTCTGCCTCCTGGCCGCCGGCATGTCCCTGGCGATCGGGCATGCTAAGAAGCAATGAACGAGCTCTATGTGCTGCCGCTGGTCGTCAGGATCGAGCGGGCCACACCCCCTGAGCGCACTGACGCGCTGGAAGCCGCCGCCATGGCGGTGCTGAGCCTGCTCGACAACCCGGGGGAGTGGGTCGCCGAACTCCACGCCTGGCAGTCAACCGGCAAGATCCGCAAGGTTGTGCGCCGGGCCCGAGGCGCCGAGTGGCGGCGCGCGATCGCGCTGCCCGGGCGCACCGTCGAGCACCGCACGGCGGAGGTACGCGTGCACCCGCCCGTGCCGCTCGACGACTGGCCGAGGGACCTCGCGCGACTCCAGGTGGGAGGCACCGAACTGGCCGACGCCGCCGAGCCGCCGCCTGCCGGGCCGCCGATCTTGTGGGCCAACCCGGAGCTGGAGATGTCCGCGGGCAAGGCCATGGCGCAGGCCGGGCACGCCGCCCAGCTCGCCTGGTGGGCCAGTGACGCGGCCGAGCGTACGGCCTGGCGCGAGAGCGGGCTCGCTGTTTCCGTGCGCACGGCCGCCCTGGACGACTTCCACGCGAAGGTGGCCGCCGGGCTGCCCGTGGTGCGCGACGCCGGGTTCACCGAGATCGAGCCGGGCTCGTGCACGTTCGTGGCGGACGCGCCCTGGCTCTACGGTGGGTCGCGTTCAGCGGCCCACCGCAGGTAGCCCAGCGTGCGCCTATGGGCGGGTCGCTAAATCGTGAACACGTCGGCCAGCACGCCGCCGGCCGGGGTGATCCGCGCGGGTGACGGGCTGTCGTACACGACCATGAGCCTGCCGTCGTCCAGCCGCGTCAGTCCCTCGGGGTGGTCGCAGCCCACGCCGTAAGGCAGCTCGAGCACGATCTCCAGCTGGTCCTTGGGCACGACGCCCTGCCGCTCGGCCGGCCGCCAGCGCACGATGCGCACCGGGCCGTCGAGGTCCATGGTCGGGCCGGTGAGCAGCAGCAGCGAGTCGCCGTCCGGGCACAGGTCCCGCACGCCCAGCCCGTCCAGGTCCAGGAAGTGCTTGCGGTACGGCTCCCGTACGCGTAGCCGCCGCCGGCCGGCGTCGTCCAGCCGCAGCTCGAGAACCACCGCCCAGCCCCGAAGCACCGGGCCGCGCAACCCGATGTAGACCTGCTCGGAGACGACGGCGATGCCCTCGACGTCGAAGCCGTTGTCCTTGCCAGGCAGCGCCAGGAACGGAGCAAGGTGCCGGTCCTCGCGCAGGTGCGCGGTGAGGTTGTGCGCCCCGGCCAGGATCGCGCCGGGGCCGGGGACCTCGTCACGCAGCGGCAGGCGGGCCAGGATGAAGCGGTTCTCCTCCCTGACCACCGTGGCAAGCCGGTCGGCGGCCTTCTCCGGATCCTTCGACTTGACCCGCTTGCGCTTGAGGCCGTGCGAGCCGACCAGCCAGAGGCAGCCGTTCGCCCGGGCCATGCCTTCGATGTCGGCCTCGTCCTCCGGTCCCGCGGGCAGCTCGACGTAGTCGGCCAGCCGGTAGGTGCGCTGGCCCCCGAAGTGGTCGTCCGACCATGCCAGATGCTCGAAGGTCGCGGTCTCGTCGCCGGCGACCCAGAGACCGTTCGCGCTCTGCCGGATCGCTGAGAGATTCGTGTGTGTTTGAGACGCTTGCGAGGCGTGGTCGAATCGCAACTCCACCTGTTCCACGAGGCCATGATTGCACTTCGGTAGCTTCTCGGGCGTAATGGCGGGATATGTCGTACGCTCCCGTCGTGCTCGATGGGGAAGATGAGATCAAGGGTTCCCGAGTGAGAACCGTCACCAGGCCTGGAACCCCTGTTTCTCCGCCCAGACGCTCCCGCATCGGAGACCTCCGCATGCGGGATCTGTATCGGGGGCTCGCTGTGGCCGCCGCCGTCGCGGCAGCCGCCGTGACGCTGGTCGTGGTGCTCCCGTCGGAGCCGGACGAGGTCGTCGCGGGGCCGGTAACCGCGCCGCCGGCCGCGCCGTCCTCGTCCGGCTCCACCGCACCGCCCAGCCCCGCGGCCGGCGACACCCCTGTGGAACCGGCCACGCGGACGGACGGCGCGACCCTCGCGCCCGGCTACACGGCCATGGAGGCCCTGTACGCCGACCCGCGCGTCCCGCGGCTGACCGGCGGGGTCAAGCGCATGACCCTGTCGTCGCCGTCCCGGCGCGTCGTCGAGGACAAGCGCACCGGCCTGGCCGTGCCCAGACTCCCCAAGCCGTGGAAGACGTACGGGGCGGCGCCGTTCAGCACCAGGCAGGTGCTCCCCAAGACGCGCGGGACGAGCCTGCGTGGCATGCTCGTCACCTGCCCGCTGCCGATCATGGAGCAGGAGTCCGCTCGCGACACAGCGCTGCTGGCCGCCCGTTGGACGCTCAACCACCACCCCGAAGGCGCCAAGATCAGCTGGCTCGCCTCGCAGCCCGTCAAGCGCGGCTGGATGCTCGTTTACCGCGTCACGTACGGCAAGCACACCTCGCGCGCGGCCGTCGTGATCATGGATGGGGGAATGGGCAAGCCCGGTCTGGTGTTCGTCACAGTGCCTGACGCGCAGCGAAAGCAGTGGCGGGACCTCAGCCGCGTGGTCTCCGGGGTGCGTGTTCTAGGCTAGAAAGATCATGGTTGCGGCGATATGGGGAGTGACGCCGTGGAACGCTCTGGACCGCCGCAAGCAGCGGACAAGGGCAAGGGCAAGCCGCCCTGGCGCTCGGAGGGTCTGCCAGGAGGCAGACCCAAGATCAACTGGTGGCGATTCGTCGTCACCTTGCTCGTCGTGTACGCGGCCTTCTTCGTCGTCTCGTCGTTCGTCGACAGCGGATCCGTCGAGACGATCTCGTACACCGAGTTCACCAAGCAGGTCAACGCCAAGAACGTCAAGGACATCTACGCCCAGGGCCTGTCGGTCGAGGGCGACCTGAGGTCGGCGGGGAAGAACCCCGAGAGCGGTGAGTCGTACACCAAGTTCGCCACCGAGATCCCGGCCTTCGCCAACACCGACCAGCTCGACCAGCAGCTCGCCACCGGCCAGGTCGAGATCACCTCACAGCCGATCACCCGTGGCTTCTTCTCCAACCTGCTGCTGTCGCTGCTGCCCGTGCTGCTGCTGGCCGGCCTGTGGATCTGGATCATGCGGCGCGGCGCCAGCATGATGGGCGGCGGCCTGGGCGGCCTCGGCAAGTCCAAGGCGGCCAAGCCGGTCGAGGCCGCGAAGGTGCGGGTGACGTTCGAGGACGTCGCGGGCATCGACGAGGTCGAGAACGAGCTCGTCGAGGTCGTCGACTACCTCAAGGACCCGGACAAGTACCGCAGGCTCGGCGCCAAGCTGCCCAAGGGCGTGCTGCTCGCCGGTCCTCCCGGCACCGGCAAGACGCTGCTGGCCAGGGCGGTCGCGGGCGAGGCCAAGGTGCCGTACTTCTCCGCCTCCGCCTCCGAGTTCATCGAGATGATCGTCGGCGTGGGCGCCTCCCGCGTGCGCGACCTGTTCGAGGAGGCGCGGAAGGTGGCGCCGTCGATCGTGTTCATCGACGAGATCGACGCCATCGGGCGCGCCAGGGGCGGCGCCGGCGGCATCGGCGGGCACGACGAGCGCGAGCAGACGCTCAACCAGATCCTCACCGAGATGGACGGCTTCTCCGGCGCCGAGGGCGTGATCGTCATCGGGGCCACGAACCGTCCCGAGGTCCTCGACCCGGCGCTGCTGCGTCCCGGGCGCTTCGACCGTACGGTGCAGGTGGGACTGCCCGACGCGGCCGGACGTACCGCGATCCTCGGGGTGCACTCGCGCGGCGTGCCGCTTGATGGGGAGGTGGCCCTCGACCAGCTCGCCAAGACCACGCCCGGCATGACCGGCGCCGACCTGGCCAACCTGGTCAACGAGGCCGCCCTGCTCGCAGCCAAGCGCGGCAAGGAGAAGGTCACGATGGCCGACTTCGCCGACGCGCTGGAGAAGCTGCAGCTCGGCGCGGCCCGCAGCATCGTGATGCCCGAGGAGGAGCGCACCAGGACCGCCTTCCACGAGGCCGGCCACGCGCTGCTCGGCATGCTCCAGCCGGGCGCCGACCCGGTCAGGAAGATCTCGATCATCCCGCGCGGCCGGGCGCTCGGCGTCACGCTGTCCACCCCGGACAGCGACCGGTACGCCTACGACGAGCAATACCTCCGCGGCCGCATCACCGGCGCGCTCGGCGGCATGGCGGCCGAGCAGGTCGTGTACGGCGTCATCACCACCGGCGCCGAGAGCGACCTCGAACAGGTCACCATGATCGCCCGTGGCATGGTCGGCCGCTGGGGCATGTCGGAGAAGATCGGCCCGCTGACCATCCTGCCCAACGACGGCCAGCAGCCGCAGGCCTCGCCCGTCACCCTTGCCATGGTCGACGAGGAGGCGCGGCGCATCGTGGACGAATGCTACGAACGCGCCATCCAGGTGCTTTCTGACAACCGCGACAAGCTCGACGGCATCGTGGCCGCTCTGCTGGAGCACGAGACGCTCGATGAGGTGAGCGCGTACGCCGCCGCCGGCCTGACCAGCAGCTCCACGGTCGCCGCCGGTCTGACCAGCAGCTCCACGGCCACCGCCGAACGGTAATTTTTCCCGAGAATTAGCGCAAGACGGGCATTGATTCGATGCTGTCTCGGGAAGCTCTCCCCCGACAACGATCGGGGGAGAGCTGTGACGCTGCACGACGAGCTTCTCGAGCAGCTCGGAGAGCCGGGCCTTCAACAGGTCGCCGTCATGCTCGGCACCGATCCGGCTCACGCCCGCGACGTCGTCCAGGCCGTGACCGCCATCATCGTGGGCGGCCTGGCCCGCAACGCCCAGCACCCTGACGGCGCCGACGCGCTTCGGGGGGCGCTGGAGGACCACGTGGACGCCGACCCCTTCAACGGCGACGTGGCCTCGCTGACCCGTGACGGGCACAGCATCCTCGGGCACGTACTCGGCGGTCAGGGGACCGAGCAGGCCGCGGGCGGGCTGGCGCGGCTCGCCGGCATCGACACCGGCGCCGTCATGAAGCTGCTGCCGCTCATCGCGCCCATGGTGATGTTCTTGCTGGCCGACCGGGCGGCGCGCCACGACATGGACGCCAGGGACGTGGCCGACGACCTGGAACGAGAGCGGGCGGCGGTGCCAGGCGGCCTGGGGGAGGCGCTCGACGGGCTGCTGGCGAACATCCTCGGCAGCGCCCTGCCAGGTTGGCCGTACGTGGGGAGGGAGCTCGCGGCGGACATGTCGCACGGAGCGTACGGCGAATTGGAGCCGGGACCGTCAGGCGAGCCGGAGCAGGGGGACCCCACTACGGGCAGGTCGAACCCCGACTGGTGAGGACCGGTAGGCTGGTGCGGTGATCGTTCTGGCCTCAGCTTCAGCCGCCCGACTGGCCCTCCTGCGCAGTGCCGGCCTCGACCCCAAGGTGATCGTCAGCGGGGTCGACGAGGACGCCTACACCGCGCACAGCCCTGCCGCGCTCAGCCTGGTGCTGGCCAAGGCGAAGGCGGAGGCCGTGGCGAGCGGGCTCGACGAGGGGCTGGTCATCGGCTGCGACTCGATCCTGGAGCTCGACGGCCGCCCGTACGGCAAGCCGGCCTCCGAGGAGGAGGTCGTGGAGCGGTGGCGGCTCATGCGCGGCCGCACCGGCCGCCTCGTGACGGGCCACTGCGTGATCGACGTCCCGACGGGCCGGCAGGCTGCGGAGGTGGCCACGACCGTGGTCCGCTTCGGCCAGCCGTCCGACGAGGAGATCGCCGCGTACGCCGCCACCGGCGAGCCGCTCAACCTGGCCGGGGCGTTCAGCATCGAGGGGCGCGGCGGGTGGTTCGTCGAGGGCATCGAGGGCGACCACGGCAACGTGCTCGGCATCTCGTTGCCGCTGCTTCGCGACCTGTTCGCGGAGCTGGGCTACGCGGTGACCGCCTTCTGGCGCTAGCCTGCCGGGCATGCGATCAGTGCGTGACTTCACCTCCGGCATAGGGTTCTTCCTCCAGGGGTTCGGGTGGGTGGCCAGGAACGGGCGGTGGTGGGCGTTCGGGATGATCCCGGCGCTGATCGCGTTCTCCGTCTACGTGGTGGCGCTGATCTTCCTGGGCACCAACGCCAGTGATCTGGCCGCGTTCCTGACACCGTTCGCGGATTCGTGGAGCTGGCGCGAGCTGTTCCGGACGCTGGTGGGGATCGCGTTGTTCGTCGGCGGGCTGGCGGTGGCGGTGCTGACGTTCGCGGCGGTCACCCTGGCGATCGGGGAGCCGTTCTACGAGAAGTTGTCATCGGCGGTGGACGCACTCGAGCGCGAGGTCGAGCAGCCGTTCTGGCGTACGCTGCCGCGCTCGATCAGGGACAGCCTGGTGACGCTGTTCTATGTGCTGCTGTTCACGGTGCCGCTGTTCTTCCTGGGCTTCGTGCCCGTCGTCGGCCAGACCGTGGTGCCGGTGCTGGGGGCCGCCGTGTCCGGATTTTTCCTGACAGTCGAGCTCACCACGCTGGCGCTGGAACGGCGGGGCATGGCCCGCAAGCAGCGCTTCGCGCTCCTGCGCGCTAACAAGGCCAGTGCGCTGGGGTTCGGGGTGGCGGTGTTCCTGCTGTTCCTGGTGCCGTTCGTGGCGGTGATCGCCATGCCGGCCGCGGTGGCGGGCGCCGCGCTCCTCGTACGCCACCGGCTGGTCCCCGCCCAGCCCGGACCCCACGGACCCGCCACGCCCGCGTGACGCCCGTCGGGGGACATCGACGGGAAGGCGTCGTCCACAGGCCAGGCCGAGCAGAGCACCCTCATCCCCAGAACCCCGTTCGGTCCCACGCCGCGACCCGTCCGCCCGGCACCCTTACCGTCCATGACGACCAACGCCTCCCCCGCCTACGAGCCCTGCCTCACCCTGACCAGCCCCGCCGACATCCTGGCCGCCGTCCCCTACCTGGTCGGCTTCCACCCGAGCAGCAGCCTCGTCATCATCGGGCTCGACCGTGGCCAGGCCAAGATGGTGGTCAGATGGGGTCTGCCGCTCCCACCGGGGGCCCTCGCCCCGCTGGCGCCGCTGTTCGACCGGGAGGGCGTCACCCAGGTCGTCATCATCGGCTACGGCGCAGGAGACGCGGTCACGCCCGTGGTGGACGAGGCCAGGCTCCTGGCGGCCAAGGCCGAGGTCCACGTCGGTGAGGCACTGCGGGCCCACGAGGGCCGCTATTGGTCATACGTCTGCGATCTGCCGAGGTGCTGCCCGGCGGAGGGCACGCCGTACGATCCTACGACGAGCCAGATCGCAGCCGAGGCGACCGTGCGCGGCCTGGTCGCCCTGCCCGACCGCGAGGCCCTGGAGCGCACTGTGGCCCCCGTCACGGGACCCGTGCGGATGGCGATGCGCCGCGCCACGGCCGACGCCATCGCGGAGCTCAGGTCCAGACTCGCGGCCGACGCGGACCTGGACGCCTTCGCCCGACACTACGTGGCGGAAGGCCTGGCACGCGTCCGATCAGCGCTGGCCACCCACACCGAAGGCGGTCGGCTGTCCGACGCGGAAGCAGCGAGGCTGGGCCTCGGCCTCGCGATCACCAGGGTCCGCGACGAGGCCTGGACGCTCATGCGCGAGTCCCATGCCTCGCTGTGGAAGGACCTGACCCGCAGGCTCGAGCCCCGTTTCGTCCCGCCCGCCGCGTCCCTGCTGGCTATGGCTGCCTGGCGGGCGGGAAACAGCGTGCAGGCCACCATCGCACTCGAACGCGCTCTGACCGTCGACCCCGCCTACTCGATGGCGAACCTTCTCATGCACGCGGTCCAAAATCTGCTGTCCCCAGCCATCATGCGAGATCGCATGCCCACCCCCGCCGAACTCGACGCGGCCATGGGCCGCGCGCACGCGGGCTGGCTCCTCCCACTGGTCAACCTCCTGGACGAGGAAGACCCACCCATCCCACCCGCATGACCCACACCTCTCGACCCCCACGCCAGAGGATCCGCACTGAAGTGCGGCGAAGGGCGGGAAAGCGCACCGCTCTGGTGCCCCGGCCGCGGGTTCCCGCCGTTCAGACCCGGCACCCTGCGGATGAGCGACGCCGTCGTCGGCTGCTCGACCTGCACCCCTCGACATCCTCCTCAAAAAACCCGCGCCGAACTACGGCGAAAGGGCGGAGAAGCAAACGTAGGTACGTAGTCGTGGTGACGAGCGGGAAACGAGGCTGGGGGTCGGCAGGGGAGTGAGTGGGGACGAAAACGGGGTCAAGGGTGCGGCGGGACAAATGTGTTGGACTAGAGGGTTCCTTCCTCGCGGCGCCTTCGCTCGTTATAAGCACGCATGCGCGGCGGATACCCCGTGAGCTGAACGTCGTACACCGGCAATGCAAGATCGCGAGCGACCTTGTGAATCACCGAGGGGGATCCGACCCTTCGCCTGGTCCATTCGCCGTCGTCGGCCACCGCCACAGCCGTCGTGTCGGTGGCGAACGTCTCTGGCTCGACATAGAACTCGACGCCACGCCGCGAACGGGCAAAGGCGATAAGCGCTTCGATGTCGGCGTCTGTCGCCTCACGGTCGAACTTCGCGACCTTAGGGCCGCGTTGCCGACGAAGGCCGTAGCGGTCTCGCCATCTCATGCATCCTTTTTATACCGTCTGGAGCCCGCGCGCGTCGGGGATGATCTAGGGGACACATCCGGGATTCTCCCGATACCACCCGCGGCATTGGCGACGCAGTATGAGGGGGACAGCTCATTACCTAAGGAGAGGCATGGCGACTATGGCTGGGGTACCGACAACCCCCGGGCCGGGACAGGTGCCGCCAGCACATTTGCGCGTCACCAACCAGGACCGAGAGCACGTGGTCGAGCACGTCCAGGCGGCGTACGCGGAAGGCCGCTTCGACAAGCTCGAGTTCGACGACCGGCTGGAGCGCGCGATGACGGCGCGCACCCACGGGGACCTGATGCCCATCATGACCGAGCTGTACGGCACCCAGGTCGCGCCCCAGCTCACCCCACGGCCGACCCAGGCTCGCCCGGGGCCGAGCTCCGGCGCGCCGGAGAGCAACGAGCGCCTCGGCGCGGCCGCCGCCCATCTCCTCGTACTCCTCGGGATTCCGATCGCGGGCCCGCTGATTCTGCTGCTCACCGGCGGCAAGACGTCGCCCTACATCCGCAGGCACGCCCTGGAGGCGCTCAACTTCCAGATCACGGTGGTCGGCGCGACGTTCTTGCTACCGCTCACCGTCATCGGCGTCGTGCTGCTGCCGGTCATCTGGGTCGCGTCCGTCGTGCTCGCCATCGTCGGCGGCGTCTCCGCACTGTCGGAGAGCAACTTCCGCTATCCCATGACCATTCGCCTGGTCAAATGAGCCCTCGCCCATATTTCGCGTGATCGTGACCTCTGTGCCCTTCCCGCCCTTTCTGGGGAGGAGAGTCGATGAAAGGACGGCGCGGGGCCGATCATGCGAAGGGGGCTCAGCGGGCCAGGACCTCATACTTGACCCTCATGACGCCCGCGCCGGTGTTGCCGATGGCGGAGAAGGCGGCGGCGGAGAGGTCGAGGCAGCGACCGCCGATGTACGGACCCCGGTCGTTGATGCGGACCGTGACCGACTCGCCATTGTTGGGGTTCGTCACGCGGACCTTGCTGCCCAGGGGGAGGGTCTTGTGGGCGGCGGTCATGGCGGAGGGGTTGAAGCGCTCGCCGCTGGCCGTCATCTGGGGTTCGTCGTAGAACGAGGCGCCGCATGAGCCGGACGACAGGACCCGGACCTTGGGCTTCGCGGCCTCGGTCTTGGCCCTGGTCGGCCGCTGCGAGGGCTTGGCCGACGCCTCGGTGGGGTTGGCGGGCTGCTCCGTGGGCTTGGCCGGGTTCGGGTAGGCGGCCGACGGCGGTTTGGGGGCGGGGGTCTTCAGGGTGGGTTGGCGGGCCGCTTCGTTGGCCGTCGCCGGTTCGGTGGTAGGGGGCGATCCCTGAGCCGCGGCAGGGGCGGCCGTGTGCGTCGGGGAGTCGTCGTTGGCGAGGGTCGCCCATGCGGCGGACGAGGCGGTGACGAGGACGACGGTCCCCACCGCGATGGCGATCCAGCGGCGCCTGCCGGTGGGGGACGGCTTCTGGGGGGAGTGCTGACCCAAGGTAAACCACGGTCCTAGATAGGGGAAAGGGCAGGGAAAGACCGGTCCGCAGGATGGGAGGGGTGTGCGGCGGCCGATCCGTCGGCGCGGCAGGGGGTCCGCGCGGTGAGGACGAACATAAGGGACAAATAGGAAGTAAAGACACCTTAATGCAATGTTCAGTGACATATATCACTTAGGTCGCAAGATCGCCCAAAACGTCAACGTATGCCATGGATCTTGGGCGTTCAGGATCCCCGCGCCGCGCCACCCGCTGGCAGCGCGCGGGTGGCTTCCATAACCGGTCCGCCGGGATCAGAGATCAGCATGTGAGGGCCGTGAGCCGTCAGAACGCTAGAGCCGTCACCGGTCGCAACAGGGCAGACGTCCGCAGTTCAGAACGTGAGGGACGTCAGCAGTCGGAACAGGGGAGACGCCCAGAGCAGAACGTGAGGGACGTGAGCCGTCAAAAGGTGAGGGACGTCAGCGGTCGGAACATGAAGGACGTCAGCGGTCAGAACATGAGAGAGCGGACCGTGTCCACCGTGTCGGCGTCCTCCACCTGCTTGTCCAGGCGGTAGCGCAGGACCCGGGCGAAGCGCAGGGCCATGCCGCCCGGGTAGCGGGGCGAGCGCTGGACCCCGTCGAAGGCGATCTCCACCACCAACTCGGGCCGGAGGTTGACCGTCCACGTGTCGGTCGGCCCCTCGGCCAGCTCCAGGAAACGCTGGGTCTGCCAGGCCAGCAACTCGTCCGTCAGGCCCTTGAAGGTCTTGCCGAGCATCACGAAGCCGCCCTCCGGATCGCGGGCGCCTAGGTGGAGGTTGGACAGCTTGCCCTCGCGCCGGCCATGGCCCCACTCGGCGGCCAGGACCACCAGGTCGAGGGTGTGGCGGGGCTTGACCTTGATCCAGCCGGCGCCCCGGCGGCCCGCCGCGTACGGGGACGACAGGGACTTGACCACCAGGCCCTCATGGCCGGCCTTCACCACGTCGGTGAAGAACTTCTCCGCCTCCGACACGTCACCCGTGACCAGCCGCGGCGTCAGCAGGCCCTGCGGGACCGTGCGGGCCAGCGCCTCCTGTCGCTGCGCGTAGGTGAGATCGAGCAGGTCAGCGCCGTCCACGCGCAGTGCGTCGAAGAAGAACACGCTCAGCGGCGTCTGCTCGCGCAGCTGGGCAACGTTGGTCTTGCTGGTGGCCCGGCTCGCCGTGACCTGGAACGGGTGCGGGCGGCCGTCGGGGCGCAGCGCGATCACCTCACCGTCCAGCACCAGATCCTCCGACGGCATCTCCAACACGGCCTCGACCAGTTCGGGCACTTGCGGAGTGATGTCGTCGAGCGTACGGGTGAAGACTTTCACCTCGGAGCCGGAGCGGTGGGCCTGAACGCGCACGCCGTCGAGCTTCCACTCCAGCGCCGCCGGCGTGCCGGCCTTGTCCAGGGCCGCGGCGACGTTGGGCGCACTGCCGGCCAGCATGGGGGCGACCGCCTGGCCCACCTCCAAGCGGAACGCGTGCAGCGCCACCACCCCACCGCTCAGCGCGGCCGCTCCGACAGCGGGAAGCCAGCCGCGCAAGGTCAGCGCGCGCCGCACGTCCGCCGACGGCGCGCCGGACGCCTTGGCCACCGCTTCGATCATGACGCCGTCGAGCGCGCCCTGCCGTAGCTCGCCATGCAGCAGCCGGCGCATGAACTGCTGCTCCTGGCTCGTCAATCCGGCGAACAGCTCGGCCACCAGGGCCCTGCGCGCCGCCTGCGAGCCCGGGCCTGAGACGGCCTTGATCCTCGTCAGCAACTCGTCGACCGTGGTCAGTGTGGCGGTGGCGGCCAGTTTGGGCTGGGGCAGGTCCTCGAGCGTGCGCCAGCCGACGCCCACCTGCCGTTGGGGCAGCTCGCCAGAAAGGTAGGAGATCGCGATCTCCGCCTCGTCCGGGCTGACCCGGCCCAGCAGCTCCGCCAGATGGGCGATCTTGCCTAGCCTGGCGGACGTGCGCGTCACCGCCTCGGAAACTCGGACCACGTCGATCAGAAGCACACGCCTATCGTGCCTCACGCCGCCGACATTCCCTACCCGGTATCGACGCTGTGTCGAGCGCTGTGTGGTGACGGGTGTGCGGTGACTGGCTCTGTGGTGACGGCTGTGTGGTGGCTGATCGCCTGCCAACTCCCGCGCACTGCTCCCCGCTCCGCCGGCCTGTCCGGTCGGTCTGGTCGCTCCGCTGCCCCGTCCACGCGGTCGGCTCGTTCCGTCCGCCTGACCCGTCGGTCCGGTCCGCCTGGTCCGCCCGTACGCCGGCGAGGTGGCGTTGTCAGGGTGATGCGGGCGAGGGCCCCCTGGTGGTGCTGGACGGGTGGTGTCCGTCAGCTGACGGTGGTGAGGTCGTCAGCTGACGGACGGGACGCCTGTCAGCTGACGCCGAGCAGGTCGACGACGAAGATGAGCGTCTCGTTCGGCTTGATGCGCGCGCCCGCGCCCCGGCTGCCGTACCCCAGGTGTGGCGGGATGACGAGCTTGCGCCGGCCACCGACCTTCATGCCGGCGACCCCCTGGTCCCAGCCCGCGATGACGCGCCCCCCGCCGAGCGGGAACTCGAACGCCTCCCCGCGGTTCCACGAGGCGTCGAACTCCTCCCCGGTCGAGAAGGCGACGCCCACGTAATGAACGCGGACGCGATGGCCGGGCTTGGCCTCCGGGCCGTCGCCCGCCACCAGGTCGACGATCTCCAGGTCGGCGGGCGGGTTGCCCTCGGGGAAGTCGATCTCGGGCTTTTCGAGTGCCACGACGTGCTCCTGATAACGATGATGGACGATGAGATATGAACCCGACGACTCTATGCGCTCGGGATATCGTCATCGTTCATGACCGGCCTCACACCTGACGCGATCCTGCTCACCGGGCGCGTCGCCGTGGTCACCGGCGCGGCCCGGGGCATCGGGCTGGCGATCGCGGAGGCGTTCGCCGCGTTCGGCGCCCACGTCGCGGGTTGCGACCGCGACACGCCGCGCGCCGAGGTGGCGATGACGTTCGACGTGCGCGACCAGGCGGCGGTGGAGGTGTTCGCCCAGGCCGTACGGGAGCGCTGGGGCCGCGTCGACGTGCTGGTCAACAACGCGGGCGGCACCTTCTACGCCGCGTTCGCCGACACCTCGCCACGCGGCGAGCGGACCCTCATCGAAGAGAACTTCTCGCAAGTCACCGGCATGATCCGGCATCTATTGCCGATGATGCTCCCCGGCTCCTCGATCATCAATGTGACGTCGAGCGAAGCGCATCAGGCGGCGCCGGGGTTCGCGGTGTACGCGGCGATGAAGGCCGCCCTGGAGAGCCTGACGAAGTCCCTGGCCCTGGAGCTGGCGCCCAGGGGCATCAGGGTGAACGCGATAGCGCCTGACGCGCTGCCTACCGAGGGTGAGGCGGGTGTGCGCGAGCGTATGCTGGCTCGCCCGCTGCCCTACGAGCCGGTACGCATTCCGCCGCTCGGCTACCTCGGGGAACCCGCGGACGCGGCGGGTACGGCCGTGTTCCTGGCGAGCGACCTGGCTAGGTTCGTCACGGGGACGACGGTGCATGTGGACGGCGGGATCAACGCGGCCGGCGGCTGGAGGCGCACCGACCCTTGACCGCACGCAACGCTCAACACGTCCCGACTCGCCCCGGCGCAATCCGCATGGGCCCACCCGGCCCGGCGTGCTCTGGTCGGTGCGCCGTGGCGTGGTGCGCGGTCGCGGTAACGGTGGGCGAGCATCCTGGCCTCTGTTCGGTCGGCCGGAAGTCGCCCACACCCCGCCGCATATCACCAGCTCTGGTGCAACGGCATCCCCTCGGCGTACCCCGACGAGCTCTGGATCCCCACGACCGCCTGCGCGTGGAACTCCTCCAGATCCGGCGCCCCCGCGTACGTGCACGCCGACCGAAGCCCCGCCACGATCGCGTCGATCTGGTCCTCCACGCTGGGCCGCTTCGGATCCAGATACATCCTGGACGTCGAGATGCCCTCCTCGAACAACGCCTTCCTGGCCCGCTCGAACGCCGAGTCCTCGGCCGTCCTGAGCCGCACGGCCCGCGCGGAGGCCATGCCGTAGTTCTCCTTGTACTTGCGCCCGTTCGCGTCGGTGTGGGTGTCGCCCGGCGACTCGTACGTGCCGGCGAACCACGACCCGATCATCACGTTGGAGGCCCCGGCGGCCAGCGCCAGCGCCACGTCGCGCGGGTGCCGCACGCCGCCGTCCGCCCACACGTGCCGCCCCAGCCGGCGCGCCTCGGCGGAGCACTCGAGCACGGCGGAGAACTGCGGTCGGCCCACCCCGGTCATCATCCGCGTCGTGCACATGGCGCCCGGGCCCACTCCGACCTTGAGGATGTCGGCCCCGGCGTCCACCAGGTCGCGTACGCCGCCCGCCGTCACCACGTTGCCCGCCGCGACGGGCACGCCGGGGTCGAGGGCTTTGACGGAGCGCAACGCCGAGAGCATCTTCTCCTGGTGGCCGTGCGCGGTGTCCACGACCAGGCAGTCGATCCCGGCCTGCAGCAGTTCCTTGGCCTTGGCGGCCACGTCGCCGTTCACGCCGACGGCGGCGGCGATGCGGAGCCGGCCCTGGGCGTCGAGCGCAGGCTGGTAGAGGGTGGCGCGCAGGGCGCCGGTACGGGTGAGGATGCCGACCAGTCGCCCGTCGGCGTCCACGATGGGCGCCAGCCGGTGCCGGCCCTCGTGCAGCCGGTCGAAGGCGGACCGCGGGTCCAGCCCGGCCGGCAGCGTCAGCAGCTCGCTCGACATGACATGCGACAGCTGCGTGTACATGTCCACGCCCTGGCAGTCGGCGTCGGTGACGACGCCGACGGGCCGGTTGTCCCAGTCGACCACGATGATCGCGCCGTGTGCCCGCTTGGGCAGCAGGTGCAGCGCCTCCCCTACGGTGTCGTGCGGGGTGAGCGTCAGCGGCGTGTCGTGGATGAGGTCGCGTTTCTTGACCCAGTCGACGACGTTCGCCACGACGTCCAGCGGTATGTCCTGCGGGATCACGGCGAGGCCGCCCCGCCGGGCCACGGTCTCGGCCATGCGCCGGCCGGCGACCGCGGTCATGTTGGCCACGACGATGGGGATGGTCGTCCCAGTGCCGTCGTGGGTGGACAGGTCGACTGAGAGCCGTGATCCGACCGAGGAACGCGACGGAACCATGAACACGTCGCTGTAGGTCAGATCGTGGTGCGGCGCGAGGCCATTAAGAAATTTCACGTTCGTCCATCATATGCGGTAATGCGTCACCAAGGAGTTTCCCCCTTTCGCGGGGGCTTATGATCGGCCGGGACACTTTTGGGGGAGGGAGGGTCTGTGGATGTCACCGAACGGGCCGAGCTGACCGTGGTCGGCTACGTCGTACGGACCACCAATGCCGACGAGATGGATCCGGCACGGGCCAAGTTGCCCGCATTGTGGCAGCGGGCGGGCGCACCCGGGGCCTTCGCGCATGTGCCCGGCCAGGTCGACGAGAACCTCTATGCCGTGCTGACCGACTACGAGAGCGACCACAACGGGGCCTACACGCAGATCGTCGGCATCGGCGTGCGGACGGTGCCGCGACTGCCCGAGGGGATGGTGGCCGTACGGGTGCCGGCCGTGCAAGCGCTGAGGGTGGAGGCCCGCGGGCCGATGCCGCAGTCGCTCGTCGAAGCGTGGCAGCGGGTGTGGAAGCACACCGAGTCGGGCGGCACGCCGCCCCGCGCGTACACGACGGACCTCGAAGTGCACCACCCGCAGGGGGTGGACCTCTACATCGCCATCTAGGCGAGTCCGAGCTCAGAGGAGCCCGGGCTAGGCGAGTCCGACCTCAGGGGAGCCCGGGCTAGGCAAGTCCGAGCGCGGCGGCCGCCGCCTCGACGGCCGTCGGCTTGACCTGCTCCATCGGCAGGTGCGCGTACTCCGCCGAGCAGTCCGACATCCCGCCGAGCGCCACCGTCGCCCGGATCTGCTGCTCGAGGGTGACGTCCGGCCCGAGCAGCAGACGGACCAGCGTGCGCCGCCAGTCGAACATGCGCGTGCCCAGGTCCAGGTAGCCCAGCGTGGACATCTCCCGCACCATCATGACGATCACGTCGCGGTGCCGCCAGGTCAGCTCGAAGTAGTCCTCGAGCAGTTCCCGCGCGTCGCCTCCCGGCTCCCGCGTCGCCACGAACCGTTCCACGTCCTCGACCATCGGCTGCACGATGCTGCGCACCAGGTCCTCCCGCGAGGCGAAGTGGTAGTAGAGCGCGGGCTTGGTGATGCCCAGCCGTTCGGAGATCTGGCGCAGGCTCGTGTTCTGCACGCCCTGCTGGACGAACAGCTCGCGGGCCACCTCCAGGATGCGGGACTTGGTATCGCTGGGCATGGCCCAAGACTATCGCTTACTTACCGTTAAGTATGCTAGCGTCGATTTACCTTCCGTTAAGTAAGGGGGATCGGAATGAGAGTCCTCATCTCCGGCGCGAGCATCGCAGGACCGGCTCTCGCCTACTGGCTCACCAGGTACGGGTTCGCCGTCACCGTCGTGGAGCGCGCCCCGGCCCTGCGTAAGACGGGCGGGCACGCGATCGACCTGTTCAAGCCGGCGATGGACATCGTCGAGCAGATGGGCGTCCTGGAGCAGGTCGTGGCCAAGAAGACCGGAATCGAGCACATGACCGTCCACAGGGTCGGCTACGACCGCCCCGTCCACCTGGAGGTGGGCCGGCTGATGGCGGCCGTGTCCGACCGGCACGTCGAGATCATGCGCGACGACCTGAGCGAGATCTTCTACGACCTCACCCGCGACGACGTCGAGTACGTCTTCGGCGACTCGATCGCCTCCATCTCCGACGACGGCGCGGTGACGTTCGACAGCGGGCGGGAGGCCCGCTTCGACCTGGTGATCGGCGCGGACGGCCTGCACTCCAACGTGCGCCGCCTGGTCTTCGGCCCCGAGTCCGAGTTCTCCACCTGGATCGGCGCCTACCTCGCCGTGGTCTCGGTCCCCAACTTCCTGGGCCTCGACGGCCGTATGGAGGGCATCGCGGGGGTGGGCAGGATGGCCGGCATGGGTGCGCCGCACATGGCCGACGCGCGGGCGGTGTTCCTGTTCAGGACGCCGGAGCCGCTCGACTACCACCACAGGGACGTGGCCGCGCAGAAGCGGTTACTGCGGGAGCACTTCGACGGAATGGGCTGGGAGGTGCCGAGGATCATGGAGGAGCTGGACGACACGCCGGCGTTCTACTTCGACTCGATCACCCAGCTCCGTCTGGACTCCTGGTCACGCGGCCGGGTGACGCTGGTGGGCGACGCCGGCTACTGCCCCGGGCCCGCCGTCGGCGGCAGCACGAGCCTGGCGGTCGTGGGGGCGTACATCCTGGCGGGGGAGCTGGCCGCGCACGGCGGCGACCACACGCGGGCCTTCCCCGCCTACGAGGCGGAGATCGGCGACTACGTGCGCCGCAGCCGTACGTTCGCCGTCAACGCGGCCAAGCGCATCGTCCCGGGCAGCCGTTTCGATCTCTGGGCGGTCGGCGCGGCCGTGGGGCTGGTCGCGCACCTGCCGGCCGCGCTGACCAGGGCCGCCACCAAGATCACCAGCAAGGGCGTGCGCCTGCACGACTCGATCCGACTGAAGGACTACTCCGCGCACGAGGTCATGCGAGCACCCCTTGGCCGCGCAGCTTCTCCGCTTCCTCCTGGGACAACCCCCAGTCCGAGAGGTCGGTGAGGCGGGTGGCCGGCGATAGGTCGGGGTCGGGGGCACCCAGCAGGCGGGGCGCGGGCAGCGGCATGGTGACGCCGCCGACCTCGGCGAAGCTGCCGCGAGCGGCGTTGTGCGGGTGGGCGGCGGCTTCGGACATGGACAAGACGGGTGAGACGCACGCGTCGGAGCCCTCGAAGAGCTCCTCCCACTCGGCTCGCGTCCTGGTCTTGAACGCCGCGGCAAGGCGGGCCCTCAGCGCGGGCCACTGGGCCCGGTCGTTTCTGTCGGGCAGATCCGTCAGGCCCATCAGGGACACCATCGTGTCCCAGAACTGCGGCTCCAGCGCTCCCACGGCCACATACTTCCCGTCGGCGGTCTCGTACGTGTCGTACTGCGGGGCGCCCGTGTCCAGCAGGTTGGTGCCCCGAGGCCCCCAGAAGCCGCTCTGCACACCCTGGTAGAACATCGCGAACAGGACCGCCGCCCCGTCCACCATCGCCGCGTCGATCACCCGGCCCTTGCCGGTGCGTTCGCGCTCGAACAGGGCCAGCAGGACCCCGTACGCCAGCATGAGCCCGCCGCCGGCGAAGTCGCCCAGGATGTTGATCGGCGGCGTCGGCTTGTCCCCCTCGCGCCCCAGCATCGACAGGATGCCGGAGATCGCGATGTAGTCGATGTCGTGCCCGGCCGTCGGGGCCAGCGGCCCGTCCTGGCCCCAGCCGGTCATCCGGCCGTAGATCAGCCGCTCGTTCACCGCGTGCAGGTCGGCGGGGCCGATGCCGAGTCGCTCGGCCACGCCGGGCCGGAACACCTCGATCACCACGTCGGCGTGCCTGGCCAGCTCCTTGAACGCGGCCACGCCCTCGGGCGCCTTCAGGTCCAGCCCGATCGTGCGCTTGCCCCGATCCATGACGTCCCTGCGCGGCTGGTCGGAGACCGCCTTGACCCGATCCACCCGCAGCACCTCGGCGCCGTGGTCGGCCAGCATCATCCCCGCGAACGGTCCAGGGGCCAGGCCTGCGAGCTCCAGCACGCGGACGCCGGCCAGCGGGCCTCGGCGAACTTCAGACATACGGACAGTAGAACAACATTCGGTGAGCTCTGGCAAGCGGCTCCCCGGCGAAGCCCTACCAGGTATGGGAAACTTGCCCACTGTTCGTGTGGGTCTACAGGGGACGGACATGGTTTCGGAAGACAGCCGGCTCATCGCCAGGCGCTACGAGTTAGTGCGCGAACTGGGCCGCGGGGGGATGGGCGTGGTCTGGGAAGGCCGGGACACGCTGCTCAACCGGCAGGTCGCCATCAAGGAAGTCGTGCTGCCCGACGGGTTGTCGCCCGGCGACCAGGAACGCCAGCTGATGCGCACCGTCCGGGAGGCCCGCACCGCCGCCAAGCTCAACCATCCGTCCGTCGTCGCCCTCTACGACGTCGTCGAGGAGGGCGGCCGCCCCTGGATCGTCATGGAGCTGCTGAGCCACCCCACCGTCGAGCAGGTCGTGCTCAGCACGGGCGCCCTGCCCGTGCGCGAGGCGGCCGACGTCGGCCGGCAGGTGCTCTCGGCGCTGAAGGCCGCCCACGCGGCCGGGATCCTGCACCGCGACGTCAAGCCCAGCAACATCCTCCTCACCGACGAGGGCCGCGCCGTCCTCACCGACTTCGGCATCGCCACCGTCGAGGGCGACGCGTCGCTCACCAGGACCGGCATGGTCACCGGCTCGCCCAGCTTCCTCGCGCCGGAACGGGTGCGCGCCGCCGACGCCGGACCGGCCTCCGACCTGTGGTCGCTGGGCGCCACGTTGTACGCGTGCATGGTGGGGCGCTCGCCGTTCGAACGAGGCGATCCCATGGCGACGCTCAACGCGCTGCTCACCGAGGAGCCCGATTACCGGCGGATCCCGCCGATCATGCATCCGATCCTGCGCGGCCTGCTGCGCAAGGAGCCGGAGGAGCGGGTGGACGCCGAGGAGGCCGACCGGCTGCTCGCGGCCATCGCCGTATCCAAGCCCGCCGCCGCAGATCGCGACGTGCCCGAGAGGAAAGGCGGGCGCGGGCGGGCGCTGCTCGCGGCGGGCGCGGCGGCGGTCGTCGTGATCGCGGCCGGCTCGGTCGCGTACTTCAAGTTCGCCGCCCCCGCCGAAGGCACGCCACGCGCGACCGCTCAGGCCGCCGCGGCGACCAGCCCGCTCACGCCGAGCGCCACCCCCACACCGGAGCCGAGCGTCACGCCCAGCGTGGCGCGGACGGCGCCGACGGTGCGGGCGTGGAAGTCACGTGACGGCTGGTCGATCCTGCGGCCCGTCGGCTGGAGAGGTGCGCTGCAAGAGGCCTACACGGAATGGTCGCGCCGGGACAGGAACGCCCATCTCGGGATCGAGGCCGTCTACTCCAATCTCGACGTCAACGAACTCCTGCGCGCGTCGGAGGAATCGAAGCGGCAGAACGCCGAAGGCGTGGTGACCCGCGGCCGCCGTACCGTCACGCATCAGGGCGTCAAGGCCGTGGAGTGGGAGTTCTCCTGGACGGCAGGCGCGGCGGGCGACACGCCGTGGGCCGCCGCCGGCATCCGCTACCGGGAGGTACGCCGGGCCCTGACGATCGGCGATACCGCGTACATCGTGTCCTGGACGGTCGCCGAGAACCAGTGGCTGCGCAACAGGGGACTTATGCGACAGGTGATCGGCAGCTTTACTGTGGGGGCATGAGCCCCTGGAACCTGCTCGCCCTGCCCCCGCTCCCCGAGGAGCTGATGCGGCGCCTGCTCGCCCCGCTGGGCGACCGAGTGGACGTCCGCGTGCCCGCCGCCCGCGACAGGGACGCGCTCCTGGCGGCGCTGCCGGAGGCGGAGATCGTGCTCGGCGACTGGACGAGCACGCTGGTCCTGGACGCCGCGGCGGTCGCGGCCGCGCCCCGGCTGGCCTTCGTGCAGCAGCCGTCCGTGGGCGTGGACGGCCACGACCTCGACGCCCTGGCCGCGGCCGGGGTGCCGCTGGCCAACACGCCAGGCGTCAGCGCCGTGGCGGTCTCGGAATGGTGCCTGGCCGCCACGCTCTCGCTGGCGCGCAAGCTCGCCGCGGCCGACGCGGCCGTACGCGGGGGCGAGTGGCCGCAGCAGGGCCTGCAGCCGCACGAGTTGCGCGGCCGCCGCGTCGGCGTCGTCGGGTGGGGCCCGATCGGCGTGTCGTGCGCGGAGCTGTTCCGGGCGCTCGGCTGTCACGTGACGTTCTGGACCCGCACGTCCCGCGAGGACCCCGCCTTCGAAGACCTGGAGACGCTCGTCTCCGGCAGCGACGTCGTGGTGGTCGTCATCGCGCTGTCCGACGAGACCCGTGACCTGATCGACCCCACGCGCATGAAGCAGGGCGCCCTACTCGTGAACGCCGCCCGAGGCGGCGTCGTGAACCAGCAGGCGCTGGTCTCCTCGTTGCGTGACGGGCATCTCGGGGGTGCGGCGCTGGACGTGTTCGACGTCGAGCCGCTGCCTGCCGGCGACCCGCTGCGCGACCTGCCGAACGTCCTGCTGTCCCCGCACGTCGCCGGCGTCACCCCCGAGGCCACCGGCCGACTCCTCGCCGCCACGCTGGACAATCTCACCGCCGCCGTGGAGGGGCGCGAGGTGGACGCGGTGCTCAACGGTGTCACGCCCGTCGTGCGCAGGAAGTTTACGCAATCGCCTGCCACATAGGCATTTCACCTGGCACTATGAACAGTTTTCGTGTCTTTAACGACCCCGGTCTGTTCGAGGTCTCCTGTGAGAGATACCTTCTTACGGACGATCTCTACCGGCTCAAGGGGGTGCTTTCGTGAACGAGCGTAGCGAGCGAACAAATCATACGCAGCATGACTTTGTCGCCACGGCCCCGACGAAGGAGGGGCCGTGACGACGACGATGTCGACACACCAGCGGGCAGTAGAGCAGATCCGGCACTCGTACGCCGAGATTCCCGGCGGCGCCGCGCCCCGGCTGGCCAAGTCGACGTCCAACCTGTTCAGGTTCCGCGACGCCACGAAGACGGCCAAACTCTCGGCCAGGGATCTCGACGAGGTCATCAGCGTCGACCCCGAGACCATGACGGCCGAGGTCCAGGGCATGACCACGTACGAACACCTGGTCGACGCCACGCTGGCGCACGGGCTCATGCCGTACGTGGTGCCGCAGCTCAAGACCATCACGCTGGGCGGCGCCGTGACCGGGCTCGGCATCGAGTCCACCAGCTTCAAGGACGGACTGCCGCACGAGTCGGTCGAGGAGCTCGAGATCCTCACCGGCGACGGGCGCGTCGTCGTGGCCCGAGACGACAACGAGCACCGCGACCTCTTCCGCGCCTTCCCCAACTCCTACGGCACGCTCGGCTACGCGTTGCGCATCAAGATCAAACTGCGCAAGGTCCAGCCGTACGTGCACCTCACGCATGTGAAGTTCACCGACGCCGCCAAGTGCATGCTGGCCATGCAGGAGATCTGCGACAGCATGGTGCACGACGGCGACAGCGTCGACTTCGTGGACGGGGTCTTCTTCGGCCCGGGCGAGATGTATCTCACGGTCGGCCGCTTCGCCGACCGCGCACCCTACGTGTCCGACTACACCGGCATGCGCATCTACTACCAGTCGATCACGCACCGCAGCCGCGACTGGCTGTCCATCCGCGACTATCTGTGGCGTTGGGACACCGACTGGTTCTGGTGCTCACGGGCCTTCGGCGTGCAGCAGCCGGTGGTGCGCTCGCTCATGCCACGCCGCTGGATGCGCTCCGACGTCTACCGCCGCCTGGTCGCCCTCGACCGCAAATACGGCGTGACCGCCCGCATCGACCGGTGGCGTAACCAACCGGTCCAGGAATCGGTCATCCAGGACGTGGAGGTTCCGGTCGAGCGCGGGGCGGAGTTCCTTGAGGTCTTCCACGACAAGGTCGGCATGACGCCGGTGTGGATGTGCCCGCTGCGGGCGGGCTCCCGCTGGCCGATCTATCCGCTCGAGCCCGGCAAGCTGTACGTCAACTTCGGCTTCTGGGGAATGGTGCCGCTGCCACGGGGGCAGTTCGACGGGTACTACAACCGGCTGATCGAGCATGCGGTACATGAGCTCGACGGTCACAAGTCGCTCTATTCGACGTCCTTCTATGCCCGTGAGCAGTTCTGGCAGCTGTACAACGGCGACGCCTACTGGCCGGTCAAGCGGGAATACGACCCGAACGGGCGCCTGCTGGACCTGTACGACAAGTGTGTGCGGGGAAGGTGAGTGGATGGCTCTCGCAACCATCTTTGAGAAGATCGTCGGCACGGACGCGAACATCGCGTTCCTGGCGTATGACGGCAGCAAGGCAGGGCCTGACGGGGCCGACGTGACCCTTGAGGTCAAGTCCCCCATCGCGGTGGCCTACCTGGCGCAAGCCCCCGGGGAACTGGGCCTGGCCAGAGCGTACATCGCCGGTCACATCGACGTGCACGGCGACATGTACACATTGCTCGACCGTATGTGGAGCATCACTACCAATGACCTGACAGCTTCCGAGAAGCTGGCCGCGGTCCGCTCGCTGGGCGTCAAGCCGCTCCTCATGCGGGTGCCGCCGCCGCCGCAGGAGATGCGGCAGAGCACGCTGGCCAAGCTCGGCTCCCGGCACGCCAAACAACGCGACGCCGAAGCCATCCACCACCACTACGACGTCTCCAACCGCTTCTACGAGTGGGTCCTGGGCCCGTCGATGGCCTACACCTGCGCCGTCTTCCCCGAGGAGACCGCGACGCTGGAGGAGGCCCAGTACACCAAGTTCGACCTGGTGGCCCGCAAGCTGGGCCTCGAGCCCGGCATGCGCCTGCTGGACGTCGGCTGCGGCTGGGGCGGCATGGTCATGCACGCCGCCAAGCACTACGGCGTCAAGGTGCTGGGCGTGACCCTGAGCAAGCAGCAGGCGGAGTGGGCCCAGCAGGCCATCGCCGACGCCGGCCTGCAGGACCTGGCCGAAGTCCGCCACATGGATTATCGGGACGTGGTGGAGACCGGTTTCGACGCGGTCAGCTCCATCGGCCTCACCGAGCACATCGGCAAGGCCAACCTCCTGTCGTACTTCTCCTTCCTGTACGGCAAGCTGAAGCCCGGTGGCCGCCTCCTGAACCACTGCATCACCAGGCCGACCGGCAAGGAGAAGACGTTCAACAAGGGCGGCTTCATCAACAAGTACGTCTTCCCCGACGGCGAGTTGGAGTCGGTGGGCTACCTGATCAGGCAGATGGAGGACCTGGGCTTCGAGATCCGCCACGAGGAGAACCTCCGGGAGCATTACGCGAAGACCCTGCAGTACTGGTGCGACAACCTGGACGTCAACTGGGAGAACGCGGTCCAGGAAGTCGGCATGGGCACGGCTCGCGTGTGGGCCCTGTACATGGCCGGCTGCATCGTCGGCTTCGAGCGCAACAAGGTCCAGCTCCATCAGGTCCTGGGCGTGAAACTGGACCAGGAGGGCCGCTCCGGCGTCCCCTTCCGCCCGTCCGTCACCTGGCCCTGAGAAACCACCGAGGGTGAGAGGGCTCACCGGCCCTCTCACCCTCCCTCGGCCTTGTTTCGCCCGGAGGAAGGGCTTGCCGCCCGACGACCCACGCCGCTTCAGCCGGCGCGACTACCTGTTACTTCCCGTCTTTGGGCGTGGCGGCGTGCTTGCCGCGGCTCGCCTGATGCTCATTGCCTTTGGAGCCCTCTTTGGGCTCGTCCGGGGTGTCCTTGGGGGTGTGGGGCTTCTCGTGCCGGCCCACGCGATCTCCTTTATGGTCCCTGACTGCTTAGCGTGACCACAAGATTACCGTGAGCATGGGCGAATGGCGAACCCGGCTCTACCGCGCTAGTGCTTGGAGGGTGCCAGTGAGCCCTTCCCAGCTCACCTCGGCGTCCGGGGTGCGGCCGTGGGGCGAGCGGAACCAGGCCACGAACTCGGCCACGTCGTCCAAGGCCCACCGCAGCTGGTACAGCTCCAGGGCGGCCGGGTCCGGTGCACGGCCCGTGGCGTCGGCGTACCTGGCCAGATCGGCGGAGTCCTTGATGACATGCCAGAGATCGCGCTCAGGAACCGCCAGCCCGACCGTGTCCCAGTCCACGAGCAGCAGTCGCCCGTCCGCCTTCCGCAGCAGATTGCCGGGGTGCGGCTCGCCGTGCGTGACGACGGGCTCGCCGCCCTTCTCGGCCATCCGGTCGAGGTCGTCCAGGCGGCGCCGCAGCGTCCCGGCGTGGTCGGCGATCAGCCCCCGGGCCGGCTCGGCGTACGGGCCGCCCAGCCACGGCCGGTCGGTCTCCCTGAGGGCGTCCTCCAACCAGGCCCGCCCCGCCAGCTCCACCGGCCGGGCAGGGGTGGAGAGCGGCGGCGGCGTCCGGTGCAGCTCAGCCAGCAGATCGATGACCAGGCCGCGCTCCTCGGGAGACGGCTCGTCGCCGAAGTCGCCGCCCACGCCGTCCACGTGCGGGAACACGCTCATGGCGTAGCGATGGCGGTCGAGCCGCCGGAGCGTCGTGCCGTCACCGGTGCGCAGAGGTGCGACGACGAAGGGAAGCCCCGCCTGCTCGCGCAGGTCCGCCGCGGTCTCCATGGCCTGCAGGAGCCCGTCGTACGAGCGGCGCCGCACGTCCGCCACGGTGACGAACCACCGCCCGTCCGCCACCCAGTGATAGTCCCCGAACCCCACCGGTGCGTAGTCGAGCACGACGGCGTCGATGCCCCACGCGCGCAGCGCGGGCCGCAACAGCCCTTCGTCCAGTCCCTCCGGCCGATCACGCATGCCGATCACGCTATAGGCCCGGGCCGCCGGCCTTCATCCCCATTAACAGCCCCATGGCGGCGACGACATCGGTCACCACATGGTCGGCACCGTCCGCGACGGCCACGCCGCGGTCGATCCAGATCGTCCGCAGCCCCGCGGCCCGCCCGCCCACGACGTCCTTCTCCGGATCGTCCCCGACCATCCATCCGCCACCGGCCAGCGACCTCCCGCACCGCCTGGCCCCGATCTCGAACAGCCGCACGTCAGGTTTCCGCACGCCCTCCGCCCCGGAGATGGCCCACCCGTCAACCCGCTCGGCCAGGCCTGTACGCCGGATCTTGCCCGTCTGGTTGTCGGCCATCCCGTTCGTCACGATCCCGGCCGCCCACCCGGCCGCCCGCAGCCGGTCGAGCCCGTCGAGGACCTCACCGGGGCACGACACCAGGTACGGCAGCCGCGCCCGATAGGAACGCCACAGCTCCTCCGCCGGCTCGGCCAGCCCGAACCGCTCCCGCACCAGACCGAAGAACACGTCCATGGGCACCGACCCGTCCGCGTCCGTCTCCACCAGCCACGACGCGGCCGTCGCACCCAGCCCTCGGTCCGCGGCGAACTCGGCGGCCCACCGCTCGAACGCGTCCAGCCGGTTGATCAGCGTGTTGTCCAGGTCGAAGAGGACGAGCATGATCGCCAGTCTAGGCCCACGAGAAAGGCGCGGGCGGGTGCCCGCGCCTTCCTGGGGGATTACCGCAGCTCGCGCTTGAGGATCTTGCCCGTGGCCGTCATCGGCAGGCTGTCGCGGAACTCGACGATCCGCGGGTACTTGTAAGCCGCCATGTTCTCCTTCGCCCAGGCGATCAGCTCGCCCTCGGTGATCGTGGCGCCCGGCGTGCGGATGACGTACGCCTTGACCTCCTCGCCGAGGGACTCGTGCGCGACCCCCACCACGGCGGCCAGCGACACGGCCTCGTGGGTCATCAGGACCTCTTCGAGCTCGCGCGGGTAGACGTTGAACCCGCCGCGGATGATCATGTCCTTGGCCCGGTCGACGATGGAGTAGTAGCCGTCCGCGTCCCGCGTCGCGATGTCGCCGGTGCGGAACCAGCCGTCCTTCATGACCTCGGCCGTCGCCTCCTGACGGCCGTAGTAGCTCTTCATGATGTTGTGCCCGCGGATGGCGATCTCGCCGGGGCCCTCGCCCTCGACGGTCTTCCAGTCGCCGTCGATCAGCTTCATCTCCACGCCCCAGATCGGGGTGCCGACCGTGCCCGGCTTGGTCGGCCGGCCGGCCTGGTTGAAGCTGGCCACCGGCGAGGTCTCCGACAGCCCGTACCCCTCCAGGATGCCGATGCCGAAGGTCGTCTCGAAGTCCTTGAGCACCTCCACCGGCGACGACGCGCCGCCCGCGACCGCCACGCGCAGCGACCGGGGCACCTCCGCTCCCTCGGCGTGGATCTTGGTGAGCATACCCCAGTACATGGTGGGCACCCCGGCGAAGAAGGTCACGTTCTCCTTGACCATGATCGCGAGCGCATCGCCTGCGTCGAAGCGCGGCATCAGCACGACGGTGGCGCCGCGCAGGAAGCCGGTGTTCATGACGACGGTCTGGCCGAAGGAGTGGAACAGCGGCAGCACGGCCAGGTACGTGTCGCGACCATCCTCGCTGCGCGGGAACATCTTGTCGCTGACCATGGCGTTCATCAGCATGTTCTGGTGGCTGAGCTCGGCGCCCTTGGGCTGGCCGGTCGTGCCCGAGGTGTAGAGGATCACCGCGGTGTCGTCGGGCGCCGTCTGCACGGTCTCGAAAGTGCTAGCCATCCCGCCGAGCGCCGCCCAGATCGACTCGCCGTGCGCGGACTCGGTCGCGAGCGGGGTCGCGGGCAGGACGAAGAAGTGCTCGCATCCCGCGGCCGCCTCGAAGCCGCTCCTGCCGCGCTCACCCAGCGGCAGCTCGGGCGTGCCCTCGAAGCAGAACAGCGCCTTGGCGTCGCTGTCGTCGAGATGGTAGGCGATCTCGCGCGCCTGGAGCAGCACGTTCAGCGGCACCACCGTCGCCCCGGCTTTCAGGATGCCGAAGTAGACGAACGGGAAGTATGGCAGGTTCGGGCAGGCCAGCGCGACCTTGTCGCCCTTCTGGATCCCGCGCGCCACCAGCAGGTTCGCCACCTGGTTGGCAATAGTGTCGATCATGGAGTACGGCAGCCGCATGTCACCGAAGACGATGGCCGTGCCGTCTGGATTGTTCCTGGCGCTGTCCTCCAGGACGATCGACAGGTTGAGCATGACGCCTTCCTCCCTCTCAGCCGGCTTCGGCGCCATCTAACCAGCCCCTCCATACCGACCGGTAGGTAACAGAGGTTACAACTGCATATGGACGCGCCTCGCCACCTGGAGTAAGCAAGGGGGCATGGAGTACGACTACGTGATCGTCGGCGCCGGCTCGGCGGGGTGCGTGCTGGCCAACCGGTTGTCGGCGGATCCGAACGTGTCGGTCGCGCTGGTCGAGGCGGGCGGGCAGGACGACAAGCTCGAAATCCGCATGCCCGCGGGCTTCGCCAAGCTGTTCAAAACCGAATACGACTGGAACTACACGACGGCCAAGCAGAGCGAGATGTCCGGCCGGGAGCTCTACTGGCCCCGCGGCCGAGTCATCGGCGGCTCGTCCTCGCTCAACGCCCAGATGTGGGTGCGCGGCTGCCAGCGCGACTACGACCAGTGGGAGGTCCCCGGCTGGTCGTACGACGACGTCCTGCCGTACTTCACCAAGGCCGAGCATCGCGTCGGCAGCAACGGCGGCAACGTCTACGGCACGTCCGGCCCGCAGTACATCTCGGAGCTGCCCAGCCCCAACGTCACCACCGCGGCCTTCCTCAAGGCGTGCGAGGAGCTCGGCTTCGAGCGGCTCGGCGAGCTCAACGGGCGCTCCAACGAGGGCTACAGCCCGACCCCCGTCACCCAGAACCGCGGCCGGCGGTGGAGCTCCGCCGACGCCTACCTGCGTCCGGCGGCCGGGCGGCCGAACCTCACGGTGATCACCGGGGCGACCGTCGACCGGGTGTTGTTCGACGGCCGGCGCGCGATAGGCATCCAGCACGGTGGCGGTACCCAGGTCAAGGCAAGGGCTGAGGTCATCCTGTCGGCTGGGGCGATCGGCTCGCCGTACCTGCTCATGCGCTCCGGTGTGGGCGCGGCCGGCGAGCTGCGCGACGCAGGGATCGAGGTCGTGCACGACCTGCCCGAGGTCGGCAAGAACCTGCAGGACCACCTCGCGAGCGGCGTGTACGTCGAGTGCAAGCAGCCGGTCACGCTGACCAAGGCGGAGTCGCTCGGCAACCTGCTGCGTTACCTCGTGCTGCGCTCCGGCATGCTGACCACGAACGTGGGCGAGGCGGTCGCGTTCATCCGCACCTCCGAGGAGGAGCCCGCGCCCGACATCGAGCTGATCTTCGCTCCCGCTCCGTTCATCGACCACGGCCTCACCCCGCCGACCGGCCACGGTCTCACCGTCGGCGTGGTGCTGCTGCAGCCGGAGAGCCGCGGCCGGATCGGGCTGAACGGCAGGGACGTGGTGATCGACCCCGGCTACCTGGCCGCGGAGGCCGACGTCAAACGGCTGATCGCGGGGCTGAAGACGGCCAAGCAGGTGTTCGCCACCGCCGCGATGAAGCCGTTCGTGGGCGGGCCGATGGCCCCGTACTGGGGGCCGGAGAGCGACGAGGAGCTCGCCCAGTGGGTACGCGAGCGCGGCGAGACCCTCTACCACCCGGTCGGCACCTGCCGCATGGGTGCCGACGACGCATCCGTCGTGGACCCCTCCTTGCGGGTGCGCGGCATCGAGGGGCTGCGGGTCGTGGACGTGTCGATCATGCCGACGCTGAACCGCGGCCACACCCACGCCCCCGCCATCATGATCGGCGAGAAAGGCGCCGATCTCATTGTGGGGGCAGCTGACTCTTGACGTAAGTGCCCACTTGCACGAGGCTTTGAGGGTATGACCACGCTGCCGGTGGGGCTCGACCTGGCGCAGATCCCGTTCTGGGGGTTGCCGCAGGACGAGCGCATGGAGACCTTCCGCAAGCTGCGCGCGCTCGACCACCCGATGTTCGTGACCGAGCAGGTCGTGCCGTTCATCGGCGGCGGGCCCGGCTACTACGCCCTCGTCCGCCACGCTGACGTGACCGAGGCCAGCAGGAACGCGGCCGTGTTCAGCAGCGAGCCGTGCTCCAACAGCATCCCCGACATGCCGCGCTGGCTGAGCGTCTACTTCGGCTCGATGATCAACATGGACGACCC
Organism: Nonomuraea sp. 3N208; assembly: GCF_052245935.1. Taxonomy (NCBI): domain Bacteria; kingdom Bacillati; phylum Actinomycetota; class Actinomycetes; order Streptosporangiales; family Streptosporangiaceae; genus Nonomuraea; species Nonomuraea sp. 3N208. The sequence continues at coordinate 120,922 of NZ_JBQQBR010000015.1, forward strand.
CAGGCACGCGAGGTTGCGGCGGATCGTCTCCAGGGCCTTCACGCCCCGCATCCTGTCGAAGATGGAGGAGGACCTGGCCAGGGCCGCCACGGAGATCGTGGACCAGGCGATCGAGGAAGGGCCGGGCGACTTCGTGGAGCAGGTGGCGGCCCGGCTCCCCGTCAGGGTCATCTGCGACATGATGGGGATCCCCGCGAAATATCACGACATGGTGTTGCGGCGGACCAACGTCATCCTCGGCAACGCCGACCCCGAGTACACCGGCCTGGACCCGGACTTCAGCCGCGTCAACGTCGCCCGCGGCCTGGTCAAGCTGCTGCACGCCGGCTTCTCGCTCAACCGGCTGGCCGCCAGGCTGGGCGACGAGCGGCGCAAACGGCCCACGGGCGACCTGGTGAGCCTGCTGGTCAACGGCGAAGAACGGCTCACCTCGCAGGAGCTGGGGTCGTTCTTCATCCTGCTGGTGGTGGCGGGCAGCGAGACCACCCGCAACGCGATCGCGTACGGGCTCAAGCTCTTCACCGACCACCCCGAGCAGCGGGAGCTGCTGCTGGCCGACTTCGACGGGCGCGTCGTCAAGGCCTGCGACGAGATCGTCAGGTACGCGACGCCGGTGATCCAGTTCCGGCGCACACTCACGCAGGACCATGAGATGAACGGCACCGCCTACAAGAAGGGCGACAAGGTGTTGCTCTTCTACAACTCGGCCAACCGCGACGAGTCCGTCTTCACCGATCCGGACGCGTTCGACATCACCCGCGACCCCAACCCGCACGTCGGCTTCGGCGGGCCGGGGCCGCACTACTGCCTGGGCGCCCACCTGGCCCGCAGGGAGATGACCGTGATGTTCCGAGAGTTGTTCACCCGCCTGCCCGGCATCCGGTCCGTGGGGGAGCCCGACTTCCTGCTGTCCAACTTCATCAACGGTGTCAAGCACCTGCGCTACACGTTCTGACGGTCAGTGATCGGCCGGATCCGTCGTCTCCGCCGACCGTGGACCGGCCACCCCGGCCGCCGTCCCCACCTGGTCCATCGGCGCGGTCAGCCCGACCTGGTTGACCACGACGTTCCCGCCCCGTGGCCCAGGCCGCCGAGGAACAGCCCGAACATGATCGGCGTCTACGGGGCGGCCCGGACCAGCATCACACGGGCGGAGTTCTTGTCTCTCAGACGGCTCCGCACGCGGCGCAGGTGTAGGTACGTTCGGAAAGAGGTAGTGCGTGCTTGGTTCTCGCTCCGCACTGTGCGCAGTCCAGGGTGGTGTGCGCGGGATTGACGAGCCGCAGATCACGGCCGTGCTTGCGGGCCATCTCGACCAGGGCACGCTTGGTCGCGCCGATGGCCGCGTCGGCGGCCTTACGTGCCAAGTTGGACTTGGCCAGGAACTTCGGGCGGAAGTCCTCGACCGCGATCACGTCGTGGTCGCGGACGATCTTCTTGGCCCACTTGCGGCCGGTGTCCTGGCGCTGGCGGGCGATCTTCTTGTGCTGCTTGGCGCGCAGCTTCTTCGCCGTGTGGTAGCCCTTCGAGCCCGGCTGTCCTCGGGCGGGTCTGCGGCGGCGGGCCATCATCCGGTCGTAGCGGCCCAGCTTCGCCTGAGCCTTCTTGCCGTACTCGGCGTGCGGCAGGTCATGGTCGTCGCTGGTGGTGGTGGCGACCTCTTTCACGCCCCAGTCGATGCCGATCGCCTGCCCGGTGGCGGGCAGCGGTTCGGCCTGGGCGGGGACGACGAACGAGCAATACCAGTGGCCGAGGCCGTCCCGGTAAACGCGCACGCTGGACGGGTCGGCGGGCAGGTCGCGGGACCACACCAAGGTCACGATGATATTCCCGGCCAGGTGCAGGCGCCTGTCCTTGAGGCGGAAGCCGCGCCGCGTGTAATTCAGGCTCGGCGCGGCCAGGTGCCTCTTCTTGAAGCGGGGCATCCCGGCGCGCTGCCGGACGGGCAGCCGCTCCGTGATGTCCTTGAGTGCCTTGGCGCGGGACTTGGCGAAGTCACGGATGATCTGCTGCTGCGGCACCGACGCCCCCGCCGCAAGCCATGCGTGCTCCCCGCGCCAGCCGGTCAGCATCTTGTCGAGCTGGGCCGCACCGCAGGTCTGCTGGTCTTCTGGGTGGGTCTTGTTGTGCAGGTACGCGGCCTTGGATGTGGCGACGCACTGGTTCCACACCCAGCGGCAGCGGTCCCACTCGCCCAGCAGGGCGGCGTGGGCGGCCGACGACACGCGAAGCCGGTAGGTGTACCGGGCGTGCCCGGCACCCTGGCCCGGATTCGCTCCCGCCGCCATGATCGTGCAAATCTATCGGGGAGGTACGACAATTTTGAGCGTTCGCTGTGGTCAGACGCCGGATCGCCTTGATGGCGATTCGGTTATCCCTGTCATGCTGCGCGGGAGTCCGATTCCTCCCCGGCCTGAAGCCGAAGGCCGGGGCATCGAGCAGGGCGCCGTCGGGGCGAACGCGCAGGCTGGTGAGGCCGCCGTGAAGATCGACACGCCGATCACCAGCAGCCGGCGCCTGCTGTACCTGTCGGCCGATTGGTGGTACTCCCGGGACGGGCCGAATGCTAGGTTTCGCAGTCATGGAGATCAGGACTATCCACGCCAATGGGGTGGAGTTCGCGTATCTGACCGTCGGTGAAGGGCCGCTCGCGCTGTGCCTGCACGGCTTCCCCGACAGCGCGCACACCTGGCGCCACCTCATGCCGGCGCTGGCCGAGCGCGGCTACCGCGCCGTCGCGCCGTTCACCCGCGGCTACGCGCCGACCGAAGTCCCGGCCGACGGCGCGTACGAGGACGCCGCGCTGGTCGCCGACGTCCGCGCCCTGCACGAGGAGCTCGGCGGCGACGCCGACGCGGTGATCGTCGGGCACGACTGGGGCGCCTTCCCCGTCTACCACCTCGCCGGCCGCTTCCGCCGCGCCGTCACGCTCGCGGTGCCGCCACCCGCGGCGCTCGCCGGGACGTTCCTCGATTTCGAGCAGCTCAAGCGCTCGTTCTACGTCTTCCTCTTCCAGACCGCCCTCGGGGAGGCGGCCGCCGCCGGCCCCGGCTTCATCGAGAACCTGTGGCGGGACTGGTCGCCCGGGTACGACGCGAGCGAGGACCTGGAGTTCGTGCGGCGCAGCATCGGCGCGCCCGCCAACCTGAGCGCGGCACTCGGCTATTACCGGGCCATGCTCGGCACCACGCCGCGCTCCGGCCGCTACCCCGCCGTCGAGCCGGGCGTGACCGGGCCGGTCATGTATCTGCACGGCGCCCAGGACGGTTGCCTGGGCGCCGACCTCGTCAAGGACGCGCTGGGCCACCTTCCGGCCGGCTCGCGGACCGAGCTGGTGGCGGGCGCGGGGCACTTCCTCCACCTGGAACGACCGGCGGAGGTCAACCGCCTGATCCTGGACTGGCTCGGCCCCGCCTCCTGAGGCTCAGCCACGCCCCTTCCGCAGCACCGCGATCACCGGGTGCCGGCCGGACAGGCTCACCCGGACCGCCTCCTCCAGGGCGAACCCGGGTGGGATGTCGTCGTGGACCAGCGCCACGGCCAGCCCGTCGGCGGCCAGGACCCGCCGTACCTCCCGCCACAGCAGGCCGAGGTCCCCGGCGAGCATTCCCCTCGGCGGCACCTGACGTCCCCAGGGCGGGTTCACCAGCACCCGCTCGGCGCCGCCGTCGGGCACCGGGATCCCCCCGCCATCCGCCACGCCCCACCCGAACGGCGACCCACCGTCTCCGGCCGAAGGGCCGCCGGCCAGGGCGGCGCGGGCGTTGGCGGCGGCGGCCGAGAGCGCGGCCGGGTCGTGATCGAAGCCCAGCAGCCGCAGGTGCGGCGCGAGCGCGTGAGCCTCGATCAGCGTGGTTCCCGCGCCGCAGCACGGGTCGAGCACCGTGCCCGCGCCGTCCAGCCGCGCCAGCTTCGCCATGGCGGCCGCCACCGGCGGATGCAGCGTGCCCCGGATCGACGCCGTCTTGTACGGCCTGCGGTGCAGCGGCCGGCCGGCCAGCCGCGAAGCGATCACCGCCTGCTCACCCTCGATCGTGACCCGCCACGCCATCGCCTCCTGCGGCGGCCGTCCTCCCTCACTCCTGGAGTGGTACGGCACCCGCAGCGACCGCGCCAGCTCCGCCCCGACCGCGTCCTCGATCTCGAACCTCGTGTAATTGCGCCGCCCGACGAACGACGCCGACACCTCCAGCCCGCCACGCGAGCCGCGCACCCCACCACCCAGGCGCGCCAGCCGGACCGCGTCCACGGCCCGCGCCGCCTCGGCCAGCCGGGCGAGCGCGGAGCGGCCGGGGCCGATCCCGTCCACCACGGCGCCGGCCAGCAGCACGTCGTCGGCCGTACGCAAGCTCAGTAGGTCGGCCTCGTCCGTCGCCTCGAACCACACCTCGCGATGCCGCAGCCCGCGCACCACGCCCAGCCGGGAACGCCGAATCTCCGTGGCCACCAGGGGCTCGATGCCGTGCACCGCCCTGGCCACGGCAAAAGTATGCACGTGTCCTTCTCCCACGTCGCGACCCGGGACGGCGGTCGCTCAGCCGTCCCGCATCGCCGGCGGTGGGTTGTCCACGACCCGCCGGCGGGTCGCTAACGCAGGTAGAAGAAGGTCATGGGAGCACGGTAGGGCCGGGCGACCACCGGCCGCCACACGTTTTCCCTCCTCTACGTACGGCGTACGTCATAACCATTGACGTAAGTGGCCGCTTTTCCGAATGATGGTCTTATGAGCGTCCTCGACTTCGACCTGTCGGACCGTGACTTCTGGGCCAGGCCCATGGACCAGCGCGAGGAGGCGTTCGACCGCCTGCGCGCCCTCCCGACCCCCGCGTTCTTCGAGGAGATGGACATCGGGTTCGCCCCCAAAGGGCCGGGCTACTACGCGCTGGTCAAGCATGCCGACATCCTCGAGGCCAGCCGCAACCCGGAGGTCTTCTGCTCGGGCGACGGCGGCGCCACAGGCATCCCCGACATGCCCGCGGAGTTCGCCGAGTACTTCGGCTCGATGATCAACATGGACGACCCGCGGCACGCCAGGCTCCGCAGGATCGTCTCCCGCGCGTTCACCCCCAAGATGATCAAGCAGTTCGAGTCGGACGTGGAGGCCGCGGCGGCCGCCATCGTGGACGACCTCCTGGACAAGGGGCCTGGCTGTGACTTCGTGACGGAGGTGGCCGCCCGCCTTCCCTTGAAGATCATCTGCGACATGATGGGCATCCCGGAGCGGGACTACCAGTTCGTCTTCGACCGCTCGAACACGATCCTCGGTGGCTTCGACGCCGAATACGGCGGCACAGACGTCAACGAGATCGCCACCCGCCTGCTCAACGCGGGCATGGAACTGCAGCAATTGGTGCAGGACCTGGCCGCCCACCGCGCCGATCACCCCACGGACGACCTGACGTCGTCCCTGGTCAACGCCAACATCGACGGCGAGCGGCTCACGATGCAGGAGCTGGGGTCGTTCTTCATCCTGCTGGTGGTTGCCGGCAACGAGACCACGAGGAACGCCATCTCGTACGGCCTGCGCCTGCTCACCAAGAACCCCGGCCAGCGCGCCCTCTGGCTGGAGGACCTCGACGGACTGGCCCACGGGGCCGTGGAGGAGATCGTCCGCCTGGGGGCACCGGTGAACTTCATGCGCCGCAAGGTCACCAGGGACTTCGAGATGAACGGCAACCTCTACCGCAAGGGCGAGAAGGCGGTGCTGTTCTACTGGGCGGCGAACCGGGACGAGTCCGTGTTCGAGGACCCGTACCGCTTCGACATCACCCGCGACCCCAACCCGCACGTCGGCTTCGGCGGTCCGGGTCCGCACTTCTGCCTCGGCGCGCACCTGGCCCGGCGGGAGATCACGGTGATGTTCCGCGAACTGCTGCGCCGGGTCCCGCACATCGAGGCAGGCAAGCCCGACCGGCTGCACTCCATGTTCATCAACGGCATCAAGCACATGGAGTGCACGTTCTAGCGGCTAGCCCTCCGTGGAGAGCTTGAGCTGGTTCATCACCGTGCGGATGTCGGGCAGGAGCTGCTTGCTCTCCGACGGGATCGACATGTAGACGATCGCTGGGACGCTGCCGCCGGTGTTGATCGCCATCGTGACGATCGTGGCCTTCTCGGTCTGCGACGTCAGCGAGTACGCGATCAGCCGTCCGGTCTGGTCGCCCACCTTGATCGGCTGCTGGGCGATCTTGCGGACCTTGTTGTCCGGCGGGAAGAAGCGCTTGCGTGCGGTCAGCACCACCTGCTTGATGACCGGCTCCAGGTTGTCCTGCTCGTAGTACGAGGCCAGCTTCGGCATGAGGGGGCCCGACATGATCTGGGCGTACCGCTCGGGCGCGACCTGGACGTACTGGCGGGTGTCGAAGCCGAACGTGCCCTTGACCGTGGCACGCTCGTCGAGCTGCCACTTGCCGCCGAGGCGCGGGACGGAGATCCCCGCGGCGGCGTCCGGCACCATGCCGAGGACGGGGGAGGCCTTGCCGGAGTAGGCCGGCAGCTTGCCGATCGTCGAAGGCTTGGTGGGGCTCGCCTTCTGTGAGGCCGACGGCTGGCCGGTGGCGATGTTGGAGGTCGTGGGGTCCTCGCCGGCCAGCGGTCCCGCGAGGAATGCCCACAACAACGCGATGACCAGCGCGACCGCCACGGATCCGCCGAGCGCGTAGATCCAGACGGGCTTGCCCTCGCCCTCGTCGTCCAGGACGTCCTGGTCGCCCATGGCCTGGTAGTTGTCTCCGAAGACGGTGTTCCAGAGCTCCTGCTGGCGCTCGGGCGGCGGGGTGCGCGAGCCGCTGATCTGGCCCGCGGTCACGAACCGCTGCTCGGGGTCGGAGGGGTCGCGGCTCAGGTTCGAGCCGGGACGGGGGCCCTGCGGCTGGTTGTCGTCCTGGGTGGGGGGCGTGACTGGAGGAGGGGAATCCATGGGGGTGGAGGGGACCGCGCGATCGTTGAGCAGGTTCTCGGAGTGTTGGGCGTACGTGACCGTACGGTCCTCGGCGGGGTGGGGCTGAGGCGGTGGGCCGTGGGGGGCGGACAACGCGTCGTGCGACAGGGGTCCGGCCGGGGCGGCCTGGTCGTACGCCGCCGCGCGCTGCTCCAGCGCCTCAGATCTCAGGCCGCGCTCGCCCTGCGGCCAAGGGGCCGGGGTGGACAGGTTGGACCAGGCGCCGGGGACCGGGGTCGGAGGTTGCTCCCACGCGGGCACCGGATCCGGCACAGGCGGCGCAGCCTGCGGCCCAGCGTCGGGCCACGACATGGGCACGTCCTGCGGTGCGGCCTCCGGCCAGGGAGCAGGTCCGCCCTGTGGCGCGGCGTTCGGCAGGGAGTGGGCACCTGCCTGTGGCGCGGCGTTCGGCAGGGAGTGGGTACCTGCCTGTGGCGCGGCGTTCGGCAGGGAATGGGCACCGGCCTGAGGGGAGGCGTCGGGCCATGACATCGGCACGTCCTGGTGCGGCGTCTCGGGCCAGCCCGCGTCCTTACGCGGCGGCTCGGGCCAGCCTGCGTCCTGGCGGGGCGGTTCCGGCCAGGAGGGGCCGGTCTCCTGGCGGGCGGCGCCGGGCCGGGCGGGGTCGTGACGGTGCTCGGAGCGCGGCGGTTCAGGCCAGCCTGCGTCCTGGCGGGGTGGTTCCGGCCAGGCGGGGTCCTGGCGCCCGCCCGGCATCGAAGCCTCCGGCCACGACATGGGGACCTCGGCCGCAGGTGAGCCAGACCTGGAGGAAGGGGCATCGGGCGCATCGGAGCCGGGCCACGGGGAGGGCGGCGACTCGGGCCAGGATGAGGGCAGGTGAGGTCCGGAATTATCCGTTGCCATTGCTGCCGGCCCTCCCGAAGTTGTGTCCGGATCAACCCTTATATCCGGATTTGACGTACCAGGCATGATCTCATGGGATTTTCCAGGAGATGCCGGTGGTTCCGCAGCGAAACGAGCGAAGCCATGAGGATCGGTGGGCGGATCCTGCATGGGCAGGCCGTCCTCCGGTCGATCAGGCTCAGCTCGGTACACCATGGTGGCAAGGGTATTCTTGAGGGACGAATGAGGTCACAACGGATACATCACCATCAGGTCTCGCTGGACCTGAAGGGTCCATTGTGCATGCGCACCTCGATCGAGAACCTGCATTCATCCGAAGAGGTGCGCTAGGCTTGACACGTGCGTTCCGCGACCCTGCTTCTTAGCGGGCCGCGACGGCCCTGAGATATCGCCGTCGCGGCTACCCCTCGTCCTGTGCACGGGGGGTTTTCTTGTGGGTCCGAATCAAGCCAGAAGGACAGTAGCCGTGAGTGAGTACGACCCGCAGGCGCTGCAGGCCAAGTGGCTGCAGCGCTGGGAGGAGCAGGAGCCCTACCGGGCGAGCGAAGACCCCGCCGACCCCCGCGAGCGGCGCTACATGCTCGACATGTTCCCCTACCCGTCGGGCGACCTCCACATGGGCCACGGCGAGGTGTTCGCCATCGGCGACGTCGTCGCGCGCTACTGGATGCAGCAGGGCTACAACGTCCTGCACCCGATCGGCTGGGACTCCTTCGGCCTGCCCGCGGAGAACGCCGCGATCAAGCGCAACGCCCACCCGGCCGAGTGGACCTACGCCAACATCGAGACGCAGGCGCACTCGTTCAAGCGCTACGGGATCTCCTTCGACTGGTCGCGCCGCCTGCACACCAGCGACCCCGACTATTACCGCTGGAACCAGTGGCTGTTCAACCGCTTCTTCGAGCGCGGCCTGGCCTACCGCAAGGGCGGCCTGGTCAACTGGTGCCCCAACGACCAGACGGTGCTGGCCAACGAGCAGGTCGTGGCCGGCAAGTGCGAGCGCTGCGGCGCCGACGTCATCCGCCGCGAGCTGACGCAGTGGTACTTCAAGATCACTGACTACGCGCAGCGGCTGCTGGACGACATGGACCAGCTGACCGACTGGCCGGAGCGGCTGCTGACCATGCAGCGCAACTGGATCGGCCGCTCCGAGGGCGCCGACGTGCTGTTCACGATCGAGGGCCGCGAGGAGCCGGTCCACGTCTACACGACGCGGCCCGACACGCTGTTCGGGGCCACGTTCTTCGTGGTCGCCGCGGACGCCGCGCTGGCCGACGAGATCGTCACCGACGAGTGGCGGGAAGCGTTCGAGGCCTACCGGGCCGAGGTCGCCCGGCTGAGCGACATCGAGCGGCTGGCCAGCGACAAGGAGAAGACCGGCGTCTTCCTGGGCCGCTACGCGATCAACCCGGTCAACGGCGAGCGCATCCCGGTCTGGGCGGCCGACTACGTGCTGTCGGACTATGGCCACGGCGCCATCATGGCGGTGCCCGCCCACGACCAGCGCGACCTGGACTTCGCGCTGAAGTTCGACCTGCCGGTGAAGGTCGTCGTGCACACCGGCCTGGCCGACCCGGGCGATACCGGCGAGGCCACGCCCGGCGAGGGCACGCTGGTCAACTCCGGCCCGCTGGACGGCCTGGACAAGGCCGAGGCCATCCGCAAGATCATCGAGGTCCTGGAGTCCGAGGGCAAGGGCACGGGCGCGGTCAACTTCCGGCTGCGTGACTGGCTACTGTCCCGGCAGCGTTACTGGGGCACGCCGATCCCGATCATTCACTGCCCCGACTGCGGTGAGGTCCCCGTCCCCGACGAGCAGCTGCCCGTCACGCTGCCCGACCTGCGGGGCGAGGCGCTGGCGCCCAAGGGCGTGTCCCCGCTGGCCAGTGCGGCCGACTGGGTCAACGTCGAGTGCCCCAAGTGCGGCGGACGCGCCCAGCGCGACACCGACACGATGGACACGTTCGTCGACTCGTCCTGGTATTTCCTGCGCTACTGCTCGCCGGGCTACACCGACGGCCCGTTCGACGTCGAGCAGGTGCGCAAGTGGGGCCCGATCGACCAATACGTCGGCGGCATCGAGCACGCGGTGCTGCACCTGCTGTACTCGCGCTTCTTCACCAAGGTCCTGCACGACATGGGCATGGTGGACTTCACCGAGCCGTTCAAGCGCATGCTGAACCAGGGGCAGGTGATCAACGGTGGCAAGGCCATGTCGAAGTCCCTGGGCAACGGCGTGGACCTGGGCCAGCAGATCGACGACTTCGGCGTCGACGCCGTGCGCCTGACCATGATCTTCGCCGGGCCGCCCGAGGACGACATCGACTGGGCGGACGTCTCGCCGCTGGCCTCGCAGAAGTTCCTGGCCCGGGCGCTGCGGGTGATGTCGGAGGTGACCAGCGAGCCGGGCGCGCCGGTCGAGGGCGGCGACGCGGCGCTGCGCAAGGTCACCCATCGCACGATCGACGAGGTCACCAGGCAGATCGATTCCCACAAGTTCAACGTGGCAGTGGCGCGGATGATGGAGCTGACCTCGGCCGCGCGCCGGGCCATCGACTCGGGCCCCGGTCCCGCCGACCCCGCCGTCCGCGAGGCCGCGGAGACGCTGGCGATCACGTTGTCGCTGGTGGCCCCGTACACCGCCGAGGAGGGCTGGGAGCGGCTGGGCCGCACCGGCTCCGTCGCCTTCGGCGGGTGGCCGAGCGCCGACCCCGCGCTGCTGGTGCGGGAGTCGGTCACCTGCGTGGTGCAGGTGGCAGGCAAGGTACGCGACCGGCTGGAGGTGTCGCCCGACATCTCCGAGGACGAGCTGCGGGAGCTGGCCCTGGCCTCGGAGAAGGTGTCCGCTTACCTGGCGGGCATGCCCCGCAAGGTGATCGTCCGGGCGCCCAAGCTGGTCAACATCGTCCCCTAGCGCCCGGCGTCAGAGGGCGCGCAGGGCCGGGAGCAGTTCCTTCTCCGCCCAGTCGAAGAAGGGCTGCTGCTGGTCGTGGCCGATCTGGACCAGCGCCACGTGCGTGTAGCCCGCGTCGGCGAACTTCTGGACCCCCTGCACGACCGCATCCACGTCGTTGCCGCACGGCACGCTCTGGGCCACGTCCTCGGGGCGTACCGTGCCGGCCGCGGCGGCGAAGTTCACCGGCCCGGGCAGCTCGGCCATGACCTTCCAGCCGCCGGCTGCCGCCCAGCGCCACAGGTGGTGGGCCCGCTGTCTGCCGGCCTCGGGGTCGGTGTCGTAGGCGAGCGAGAGCTGGCCGTAGACCGGCTTGCCCGCGCCGCCCGCGGCGTTGAACTGCCGGACGACGTCGGGCATCGGCTCGTTGACGACCAGCACGTCGCCGTACTCGGCGGCGATCTCCGCCGACTGGCCGCCCGAGGCGGCGATGCCGATCGGCACGCGCTCCTCCGGCAGGTCGTACAGCTTGGCCGAGTCCACATCAAAGAATTCGCCTTGGTACGTGACGTAGCCGCCGCCGAACAGCTCCTTGATGATCTGGATGGCCTCGGCGAACATCCGGTGCCGGGTGTCCACGGGCGGCCACCCCTCGCCGATGACGTGCTCGTTCAGGTTCTCGCCCGCGCCGAGGCCCAGCGTGAACCTGCCCTGGCTCAGCACGCCCATCGTGGCGGCCTTCTGCGCCACCACGGCCGGGTGGTACCGCATGATGGGACAGGTCACGTACGTCATGAGCGGCAGCCGCTCGGTGACCTGCGCCGCCGCGCCGAGCACCGACCAGCAGTAGGGCGAATGCCCCATCTCCTCGAGCCACGGGAAGTAGTGGTCCGAGATGACCGCATAGTCGAAGCCGATCCGCTCCGCTGTCGCGGCGTAGTCGACGAGCTCGCGGGCCGGCGTCTGTTCGGACATCAGGGTGTAGCCGATTTGTACCATGCGTCCGGGCTACCCGGGTTTGTCCGAATTAGTGACGGCGCACCAGAGATCATCGATCGCCGAGCTCCTCGAGCATCAGTCCCAGGCCGATGCCCAGAAGCCAAACGTCCTTGGAGAGGCTGATGCCCTCCGGGGACGGACGCAGGCTGCCCTCGCGGCGCATGCCGGGCGTCTTGAGGTACATGCCGAGCAGCCCGCCCGCGAACCCGGTCAACGCCGCCCCGGCCAGCAGTGACGGCACGAACGGCACCAGTAGCACGGTGCCGAGGATGATCTCGGCCCGCGACAGCAGCCTGGCGAAGTTCACCGGATCCATGCGGCCGAGGAACGGGTACGTGCCCGCAGCCATGCCGTGCAGGCCGGTGGCGGTCTGATCGTCCACGCTCGTCTTGTCGAGCCCGGAGCTCAGGACGATGGCGGCGGCGGCCAGGCGCGGCGGTAGCTGGTGGGTGCGAGCGAAGATCCTCATGGTTCCTCACAGGGTGCGAAAGCGGGCAATCAATCACTTCCCTCGCATTTCCGGCACACCCCGGACTTGACTGTTCCATGACCCGGCGGGTCCGCCAGGAGGAGAATTCATGGGCTGGGCTTGATGTCGGGCATTAGTGTTCAGCTGTGACGAACGGCGCATACCTGAGATATCCGCATCTGTACGGTGACCTGGTCACCTTCGTAGCCGATGACGACGTTTGGCTGGCTCCCCTGGCGGGCGGAAGAGCCTGGCGCTTCACCGCCGACCGGGTACCGGTGTCGGATCCGCGGTTCTCGCCCGACGGCAGCCACATCGCGTGGACCGGCGGCCGGGAGGGTGCTCCGGAGGTGTTCGCGGCCGAGATCGACGGTCCCGAGGGGGAGCGGCTGACCCACTGGGGCAGCGCCACGACCCGGGTGCGCGGCTGGACCGAGGACGGCGCCGTGCTGGCGATCAGCTCGACGGGGCAGAGCCACCGCGTCAGGACCTGGGCCCACGCGGTGCCGCTCGACGGGGGACCGGCGACGCGGCTGCCGTACGGATGGGCCAGCGACGTCGCCGTCAGCGACGGGCGGGTCGCCACCGTGTCGGCGATGTGGCGCGAACCGTCGTCGTGGAAGCGGTACCGGGGCGGGACCGCGGGCAAGATCTGGGTGGACGCCGACGGGAGCGGGGAGTTCGCCCGGTTGTTCGCCGACAGCACGGCGCAATACTGGTCCGTCAGCTGGGTGGGGGACAGGATCGTCTTCCTGGCCGACATCGACGGGGCCGGGAACGTCTACTCCGCCTTGCCGGACGGCTCCGACCTGCGCAAGCACAGCTCCCACGAGGAGTTCTACGCTCGCCACGCCACCAGTGACGGACAGCGGGTGATCTACAGCCACGCCGGGGACCTGTGGTTGCTGGAGAGCCTGGACGCGGAGCCGCACCGGCTGGATGTCCGGCTCGGCGGGCCGCGGCCGGGGCGGGCCAGGCGGCCGGCGCCCACGCGGGTCGGCTCGTACGCGCCCGACGCCACCGGACGGGCCAGCGTGGTCGAGATCCGCGGCACCGCGCACTGGGTACCGCACCGTGACGGCCCCGCGGGCGCGCTGCGTGTCCAGCCGGGCGTTCGCGTACGGCTGCCGCGCGTCCTCGACGGCGACGGGCGCGCCATCTGGGTGTCGGACGTCAGCGGCGAGGACGGGCTGGAGATCGGCACCCCCGGCGGCGAGATACGCACGCTGGCCGCCGGGCAGCTCGGCCGGGTGCTGGAGCTGGAGGCCGCGCCCGACGGCAAACACGCGGCCGTCGCCACCCACGACGGGCGGCTGCTGGTCGTCGACCTCGAGTCCGGCGACATCCGGGAGCTCGACCGCACCACGCAGGGGGACATCAGGGGATTGACGTTCTCGCCCGACTCGCGCTGGCTGGCCTGGGGGCATCCGCATCACCGCCCGCTGTCGCAGATCAAGATGGGGCGGGTGGACGGCACGTCGGTGATCGATGTGACGCCGGTGCGGTTCGACGACTACGACCCGGTGTTCACCAAGGACGGCAAGTATCTGGCGTTCTTGTCGGCGCGGACGTTCGACCCCGTGTACGACTCGCACGTCTTCGACATGTCCTTCCTCTACGGGTGCCGGCCGTACGTCGTGCCGCTGCAGGCCGCCACGCCGTCGCCGTTTGACCCCTCGCTGCAGGGGCGGGGCTTCAACGGCGAGGACGACAAGGCGAACAAGGACGACAAGCAGGACGACTCGCCGCCACGGACCGAGGTGGACCCGGACGGGCTGGCCTCGCGCGTGGTGCCCGTGCCGGTGCCCGCCGGACGCTACGGCAACCTCCGTACCGCCAAGGACGCCTTGCTCTGGCTGCGTTACCCGCTCACCGGGCAGCACGGGGACGAGCCGTCGAACGAGATGGTGCTGGAGCGATACGACCTGAAGAAGCGGGCCAAGAGCGAGCTGGGCAAGGAGGTGCGCTCGTTCCAAGTCAGCGGCGACGGCACCAGGCTCGTCACCAACGGCAAGAACGGCCTGCAGACCCGCGCCGCCAGCGAGGGCGACGAGGTCGTCACCATCGACCTGGACCGGATCACCGTCCAGATCGACCCGGTCGCCGAGTGGCGGCAGGGCTTCCACGAGGCCGGCCGGCTCATGCGCGACCACTTCTGGCGTGCGGACATGGGCGGCGTCGACTGGCAGGGCGTGCTCGACCGGTACGCGCCGTTCGTCGAGCGCATCGGCGCCCACTCGGAGCTGATCGACCTGCTCTGGGAGGCGCAGGGCGAGCTGGGCACCTCCCACGCCTACGCCGCCGCCCCCAACGGCGGCTCCGACCCGCGCCGCCGCCAGGGGCTGCTCGGCGCAGACCTGGACAGGGACGCCGACGGCGTGTGGCGCGTCGAGCGCATCCTGCCCGGCGAGTCCTCCGACCACGCCGCCCGCTCGCCCTTGCTCGCCCCCGGCGTCGCCGTCCGTCCGGGCGACGCGATCATCGCGGTGGGCGGACGCCCGGTGGATCCCGTACGCGGGCCGCTCGCGCTCCTGGCCGGCACCGCGAACCAGCCTGTCGAGCTCACCGTGCGGCCCGCCTCCGGCGGCGACCCGCGCCGCGTCGTGGTCAGCCCGATCGCGGACGAGACGCCGCTGCGTTACCACGACTGGGTGGAGGGCCGGCGAACGCTGGTGCGGGAGGCGTCGGACGGGCGGCTCGGGTACCTGCACGTGCCGGACATGGTCGGGACGGGGTGGGCGCAGTTCCATCGCGACCTGCGTACCGAGATGGCCTTCGACGGGCTCATCGTGGACATGCGGGAGAACGGCGGCGGGCACCTGTCGGAGCTGGTTCTGGAGAAGCTGTCCCGCAAGGTCACCGGGTGGGCGCGGGCCCGCGGGTACGAACCCAGGAGGTATCCGGCGGACTCGCCGCGGGGCCCGATCGTGACGATCACTGACGAGTTCGCGGGCTCCGACGGGGACATCGTGAGCGCGGGGATCAAGAACCGCGGCATCGGGCCGCTGGTGGGGACGCGGACGTGGGGTGGGGTGATCGGGATCGACTCCCGGTACAACCTGGTCGACGGGACCCGGGTCACCCAGCCCCGGTACTCGTTCTGGCTCGACGGGCCTGGATGGGGCGTGGAGAACTATGGGGTCGATCCGGACAT
This sequence comes from Nonomuraea sp. 3N208, assembly GCF_052245935.1. Classification (NCBI taxonomy): domain Bacteria; kingdom Bacillati; phylum Actinomycetota; class Actinomycetes; order Streptosporangiales; family Streptosporangiaceae; genus Nonomuraea; species Nonomuraea sp. 3N208. Next base: position 136,244 of record NZ_JBQQBR010000015.1, read on the forward strand.
CGAGGTGGTGATCACGCCGCAGGATCGGGCGGCGGGGCGGGATCCGCAGCTGGACAAGGCGATCGAGCTCGCGCTCGCCGCCCTGGCAGAAGACCCGCCCGCCACCGCACCCGACCTGCCACCCCTGCCGTGACGCCCCGCAGCGGCGCGCTCTGACGGTGTGCGGCCCCGCCGTGCCAGGCGGTGGCCACGCGCCACGAAGGGGTGTGCCAGGGCCGGGGTCAGCCGAGACGGGACAGGCGGTTGAGGATCTCGGCGAGGACGGGCTCGCTGGTGGCGAAGTTCAGGCGGACGTACTCCGCCCCACCGGGCCCGAAGCCTGCCCCGTCCGTCAGCAGCACCTTGGCCTCCCGTTCGATGACCTCCGCCATCCCCGTCCGCCCCACATGCAGCCACGCCAGATACGTCGCCTGGGGGAGCCGATAGCCGAAGGTGTCGGGCAGGCGGGCGGCGATCGTATGCCGGTGACGATCCAGCAGGACGCGAACCTCCTCCAACCAGGCGTCCCCGTGCCGCCACGCCGCCACGGTCGCCTCGACCCCGAACAGGTTGGCGGAGCCGTACACGAAGGGCGGCTGCGCCTCCAGGGCCTTGCGGACCCCAGGGTGCCCGAGGTGGGCGACCGAGACGCGGATGCCGCCCAGGTTGAACGCCTTCGTCGCGGACGTGAGGGTAACGGTGCGTTCAGGGAGGATCGTGGCGAACGGGATGTGCTGGTGCGGCTCGAAGGTCAGGTCGGCGTGGATCTCGTCCGCGATCACGAGCAGATCGTGCCGTTCGGCCTGCTCGGCCAGTTCGGTCAGCTCCTCGCGGGTGAACACCCGGCCGGTCGGATTGTGCGGGTTGACCAGGAGCAGCACCCGGCAGCCCGACAGATCCGGCACCTCGAAACGCCAGGAATCGCCCTCGTCGGGCTCGGCCTGGATGGCGTGCAGGGGACGCTCCATGACCTGCAGGGTCGTGAGGAAGGGGTGGTAGGCGGGAGTGTGCAGGGCAACCCCGTCGCCGGGCTTGGTCCAGATTTGGAGCAGGACCTGGAGTGCCTGGTTGAGATCGTTGAAGGAACGTACCTGCGACGGGTCGGGCGACCAGCCGTACCGGCCCGCCATACGCTCGGCGAACGCCTCGGCCAGCGGCCCGGCGTTGGGCTTGTCCAGCCAGGCCGGATAGCCGAGGTCCGCGTCGGCCCGCCGGCGCAGTGCCTCGATGACCTCGGGCGCGGTGGGGAGATCCATGTCCGCGATCCAGGCGGGAATGACCCCCGGACCGGCCTTCGCCCACTTAAATCCATCATTTCGTGCCTTGAGGTCTTCTGGGCGGTATGCGGTATTCACTCGGACATTCTAGGATTTTAGATTGTGATGAGGCGGCGGCGTCGATTGTGGCAGGCTGAGCGGTGATGACGCCCCACCCGAAGATCGACGCGATTGTCGAGACGTACCTGTCAGTGGCCGACGCGACGGCTCCCGGGCTGATCGAAGGGCTCTATCTGGAAGGGTCGGCGGCGCTGGACGACTACCGGCCGGCCACGAGCGACGTGGACTTCGTCGCGATCACGGCTGCCGGGCCGCCGATCGAGACGCTGGAGCGCATCCACACCAGCCTCGGCGCCCACCCGTTCGAAGGCGTCTACGTGACCTGGGACGATCTCCGTCGCAACCCCATGGACCTCGGGGCGCGCCCGCAGGCCCACGCCGGCAAGCTCAACCCTCAGGGTGGCCTCAACCCGGTCACCTGGCACACGCTGGCCCGCCATGGGGTGACCTGTCGCGGTCCCAAACCGGGGGAGCTCGACATCTGGACCGATCCGGCCGTGCTCGCCGCCTGGACCGACAACAACCTCGACGTCTACTGGCGGCGCCTGGTGACCCGGGCGTCCCGCCTGCTTTCGCCGTGGGGGCTGGCCTCGCTCGGCGCGTACACCACGGTGTGGGTCGTCACGGGCATCTCCCGGCTGCACTACACGCTCGCGACCGGCGAGCTCACCTCCAAGACGGTCGCGGCGCGGCACGCGCGGAAAGCGTTCCCCGAGCGCTGGCACCGCGTGATCGACGAGGCGCTGCGGATACGCGAGGACGACACCGCGCAGCCCTCGCTCGGGAGCCTGGTCTCGGGGCTGGGCGAGCACTTCGGCACACCCCGGCGGTCGCTGTACGGCTCCCCGTTCGAACGGCGGCAGGACGTGCTCGACTTCGCCGACCAGGCGATCGCGGCCGCGCACGCCCTGTACGCCCGTAGGGATTGACGGCGGGTCACGCCCGGGGTACGAATGCGATCACCGCGCCCTCGCTGGCGTGTGAAATGTTAGCGCTAACATCGCGAAGGGGCGCCGGATGCGTACTCGTGGAGGCACTCGAAAGGCGTTAACCGGCATGGTCGCGCTGCTCGCCGCCATCGCGGCGGTCGTGCTCGCACCCGGGCCTGCCCACGCCGCCGGACCGGTGCCGCATTACTTGATGACGGCGTTCACCAACAGCAGCGAGTCCAACATGTACGTCTACGACTCGGCGAACGCCAGCACCTTCACCCTCGTCCGCGCCAACGCCTACACCCCGCCGTCCGGCCTGATCCGCGACCCGAGCGTGCTGCGGCACACCGACGGCTACTACTACCTCGTCTACACCACCAACTGGACCGGCGACACCATCGGCTTCGCCCGCAGCGCCGACTCCGTCAACTGGACCTTCCTCCGCAACGTCACCGTCGGCCTGAACGGCGCCACCGGCAGCACCTGGGCGCCGGAGTGGTTCAGGGACTCCGACGGCAGCGTCCACGTGATCTACTCAGCGTCCACGACGGGCACGGCGGGACAATTCCGGCCCTACCGGATCACCGCCACGAACAGTGCGCTGTCGTCGTGGAGCGCCCCGACGCCGCTGGGCATTCCGGCGAACTACATCGACAGCTTCGTCGTCAAGGTGGGCTCCACCTACCACAATTTCCTCAAGAACGAGACGACCAAGTACATCGAGCACGCCACCGCCACCTCGCTCAACGGCCCCTGGCAGTTCACCGGCACAGGGGACTGGGCCGGCTGGGGCTCCGGTCTGGAGGGCCCGGCACTGACCCGGCTGCCGGACGGCCGGTGGCGGATCTACTTCGACAACTACACCGGCGGCCGCTACTACTACGCCGACAGCTCGAACCTGACCTCGTTCGGCGCCAAGGTCGAGCTGGCCGGCCTGTCCGGCACCGCCAGGCACTTCACCGTGCTGCGGGAGGACGTCGGCGACACGACGGCGGTGCCCACCGGCAACCGTTCGCTGCGCTCGGCCAACTTCCCCGACCGATACGTGCGCCACCGCGACTACCTGGCCTACGTGGACCCGCTCAGCTCCGCCAGTCCGCTCGCCGACCGCCGGGACGCCACGTTCGCCGTCGTCGCCGGGCTGGCGCAGGCCGGCTGCTACTCCTTCCAGGCCGTCAACCAGCCCGGCTACTACCTGCGGCATTACAACATGCGGCTGACCCTGCAACGGGACGACGGGTCGGCGATCTTCAAGGGCGACGCCACGTACTGCGGGCGGTCCGGGCTGGCGGGCGGGGGCACGATCTCGTTCGAGTCCTACAACCTGCCCGGCCGCTATCTGCGCCACTACAACTACGAGATGCGCCTTGACCTGCGAGCGTCCGGCTCGGTGTTCGCCGGCGACGCCTCCTACACCGTCACCTCGCCGCTGTCATGAACGGCCCCTTCCGCAGGGTCGCCGCCCTCGTCCTGGCTACGCTGCTCGCCGTGACCGTCAACGTGACGCCGGCGGGCGCCTCGCCCGCCGTCCAGTACACCAACCCGCTGGCCGCTCAGCGCGCCGACCCGCACATCTTCCGCCACACCGACGGCTACTACTACTTCACCGCGACCGTCCCGGAGTACGACCGCATCGTGCTGCGCCGGGCCACCACTATCCAGGGCCTCGCGAGCGCGCCGGAGACGGTCATCTGGCGCAAACACGCCACCGGCGAGATGGGCGCGCACATCTGGGCGCCGGAGATCCACTTCGTCAACGGTAGGTGGTATGTGTACTTCGCGGCCGGCCGAGCCGACGACGTGTGGCGGATCCGCATGTACGTCCTGGAGAGCTCCAGCGCCAACCCGCTGACGGGCGCGTGGACCGAGCGCGGCCGGATCACCACCCCCTGGGACACCTTCTCCCTGGACGCCACCACTTTCGTCGCGAACGGCGTGCGCTACCTCCTCTGGGCGCAGCAGGAGCCGGGCATCACGACCAATTCCAACCTGTACATCGCCCGCATGGGCGCCAACCCCTGGACGATCACCGGTCCCACGACCCGACTGACCGTGCCCACGCTGGCATGGGAGACCCGCGGCTACAAGGTGGCCGAGGGGCCCTCGGTACTGCAGCGCAACGGGCGGCTCTTCCTCACCTACTCCGCCAGCGCCACGGACGCCAACTACTGTCTCGGCCTGCTGACGGCCTCGGCGTCGGCGGACCCGCTCCAGACGTCCGCCTGGACGAAGAGCCCCAACCCGGTCTTCACCTCCAGCGCCGCGACCAGCCAGTACGGCCCCGGCCACAACTCCTTCACCACGTCGGAGGACGGGCAGAGCGACATCCTCGTCTACCATGATCGCAACTATCGCGATATCTCAGGCGATCCCCTGAACGACCCGAACCGGCGGACCCGTGTGCAGAAGGTGTACTGGCGGGCGGACGGCACCCCGGACTTCGGCATCCCGGTGCCGGATGGCGCGACGCCGGTGCGGCTCATGTCGTACGACACGCCGGGATCGGCGATCAGGCACTACGACTTCAGGGCCCGCCTGGAGGCGAACGTCACGCCGCTGGCGGACTCCCAGTTCAGGATCGTCACGGGGCTGTCCGGTACCGGGACGGTGTCGCTGGAGTCGACCAACTTTCCCGGGTACTACCTGCGGCATCGCAACCACGAGGCGTGGGTGGAGCGACGCGACGGCACGAGCCTGTTCAACGCCGACGCCAGTTTCCACCGGCGGGGCGGGCTCGCGGGCTCCGGCACGGTCTCGTTCGAGTCGGTGAACTTCCCGGGATATTTCCTGCGGCATCGTGGCGGGCAGGCGTGGCTGGAGCGGAACGACGGCACGAGCGCCTTCTGGGGCAACGCCAGCTTCATCCTGGAATGACGCCCGCCCTGGGGTTTACAGGGTGACGCCCGCCCCTGCGTCTACGGGGATGACGCCCGCCCCTGCGTCTACGGGGATGACGCCCGCTCTGGTCCGCCGGGGCGAGGCGGGGGCAGGCGTGTGCGACGGGACGCCTTGACTCCCTTGTGGCCTGACGCCGTCAGGCGGATCGGGCACGACCACGGGCCTTGGAACTCTGGTCGAGCGCCTGGACGGGCCGCTGCCATGGGGGCGGGGGATCGGTGAAGGGCCGTGTGCGACGGTGGATGTGCTGTGCTCCGAGTCGCGCGTGTCGCCGAGCGGGGGCATGGTCAAGAGGCGAGAGAGGACGTGGGCCAGAGACGCGAGAGGAGCAGGCTGTCGAGAGCGAGGAGACGAGCGACCGGTTGAGGGCCGAGCATGACGGTTGGCGAGGTCGGCGGTGCGGTGCCGTACCCCGTCAGTGCATGTTGTGGCGCGCGCCGGAACGCGGCGCGGCGAGGTGACGCGCGCCCAAGCCGCCGACCTGGTTAGAGCCGGCGCAGGACCGCTACGACCTTGCCCAAGACGGTGGCCTCGTCACCGGGGATGGGCTCGTAATTGGGGTTGTGCGGGACGAGCCAGACATGGCCGTCCTTGCGCTTGAAGGTCTTGACGGTGGCTTCACCCTCGATCATGGCGGCCACGATGTCGCCGCTCTCCGCCACCGGCTGCTGGCGGACGACCACCCAGTCGCCGTCGGCGATGGCGGCCTCGATCATCGAGTCACCGGCGACCTGCAGGAGGAACAGCGTGCCTTCGCCGACGAGCTGCTTGGGCAGCGCGAAGACGTCCTCGACGCTCTCCTCGGCCAGGATCGGACCACCGGCGGCGATGCGTCCGACGAGCGGGACATAGGCGGCCGTGGGACGGCTGATCGTGGACTCGTCATCCGCGTCCGGGTCCACCCACAACACCGGCTCGCCCGGCAGTCGCACCTCCAGAGCGCGCGGCCGGTGTGGGTCGCGTCTGAGGTAACCCTTGCGCTGCAACGCCGTCAGCTGATGGGACACGCTGGACGTGCTCGTCAGCTGCACCGCTTCGCCGATTTCCCGCATGGAGGGCGGATAGCCGCGCTGTTGCACCGAGTCGCGAATCACTTCGAGGATCTTGCGCTGCCTGGGCGTCAGGCCCAGGGAGTCGCGTCTGCGCACCGCGAGGTCGCTGACCCCGTTTGCGTCATCCCGCTCGGTCATGCTCTGCCTCCTCGCCCGGCCGCCCGCCTCACCGGCGGACCTGCCGTTCTGTGGTCTCGATGTCGCACACAGCGACGCTACCGCTGTTGAAGATCATCTTCAAACAATTGTTCGAGTCTTCCTCGAAATTGTCGCCAGTGTGGTGTACAACATCGTACGGGAGTTCGATCGACACCGTGTTCGATTTGCTGATCTTTATTCGGCCTATTCCTCAGGCCACACGGCAGGAGGTCATCCATGCGAGCGACCACAAACACGGACCCGACCAGCGAAGACGCCAAACGGCTCACACTCATTGCCGATGTTACGCAGAGTAAGAACCGACGGGGAGACAATACGCGGACCGAGATCGGTTCCCGTGGAAATTCCGGTAAGAGGTTGGGGCTCCGTCCGGGTGGTGCGGCAAGGCGCGGAGGATCCTCGCCGGAGGCGGCCGCCTGGGGTCAGGGGAGGCCCCGCCTGCGCCTCGTCCCACCGTCGCGTCCCGAGACGAATGCGGATGAAACGCCCGCATCGGGCGGTCACGGCGGCCGAGGGCGCGGAGCCGGTACGGGTCGGGGAGGGCCTGGAACCGGCACAAGCCTCGTCCCTGTCGCAGAGCGTGCCGGGCTCGGGGCGAACGCGGGGCTTGGCAGTGGCACACGCCGCGGAAGGCAGGGGACTGGTGCGAGGCTGGGCGGCGCTGCAGGGAGCGGCGGGGCTGGGACTGGTGCTGGGTTCAGTCGTGGTGTGGAGCGCGGTGGGCCTGGGGTGGGCAAGAGGCGTGGCGGGCCTGCGGGGAGCAGGCCGCGGGCCAAGCTGTCGGCGGGGAACGATCCGGGAATGCCTGCGGCGCGTCGGCAGCGGGGAGGCGGCGGCGCGGTGGGGGTTGATCGGCGGTGGAAGCGCAGGGCCGGTGTGCGGCGTGATCGTCGTGGGGTGTCGCGGTTTGAGCGTCGTGCCGCGCCTCCGGTGCGGCTGACTCGCCGAGGGCGGGTCATGCTGGTGGTGACGGCGGCGTTACTGTCGCTGGGCGGGTTCTGGCTCGGGACACGTGCCGTCAGCCATGCGGCGGTGCGGGTCGTCGTTCCCAGCACTGCCGGGCTGCCGTGGGTGGAGGTTCGTCAGGGGGACACGCTCTGGGCGATCGCCGACGTGCTCTCCGGGGGCGAAGATCCCGGGGCCGTGGTCGAGGAGATCAAGCGCCTGAACGGGCTGCCCGACTCGATCATTCATCCCGGCACTCGTCTGTACGTCCCGAGGGACGTCGCCGGAGTGGTGCGCTGATCGGCGTCGAGGGCGACGGCACTAGGGATGGCTCGGCGGCCTTCCGGTAGAGTTGTGAGGTTTGTTCACCAACGTGATCCGACGCAACCCATGTGACACCACCTGGCTCCGCCTAGCCGCGTAGCGACGCCGACACGCCCGGGGCTTTGGGACGACCGCGGGCTGATCAGCGACTTCGGCCGGATGGGCCCGCTCAACTTGCGTTCATGGTCGCGCGCTTCTACGGTTGGACCACAACATCTAGTAGTTACACCGATGTAGTTCACCACACCTTGTGTTTCCGTGACCGCTCCATGGCCAGCCGTGGAGTGTGCGCAAGCGTCCCGTCACGACGGTTTTGCCCGTGTGGTGGCCGCAGGTCAAGGAGGCGAAGCGTGCACTGTCCGTTCTGTCGCCACCCTGACACCAGGGTCATCGACAGCCGCTCGACGGACGACGGCGCGGCCATCAGGCGCCGGCGCACCTGCCCGGAGTGCGGCCGCCGGTTCACCACGCAGGAGACCGTCCTGCTCATGGTGAGCAAGCGCAGCGGGGTGACGGAGCCGTTCTCGCGGGACAAGGTCGTCGCGGGCGTACGGCGGGCCTGCCAGGGAAGACCGGTCAGCGAGGACTCGCTGGCGCAGCTCGGGCAGCGGGTGGAGGAGGTCATCAGGGCCAGGGGCGCGGCCGAGATTCCCTCCAACGAGGTGGGCCTGGCGATCCTGGGTCCACTGCGGGAGCTCGACGAGGTGGCCTATTTGCGATTCGCATCGGTGTATCGCGGTTTCGAGAGCCTGGCGGACTTCGAGGCCGAGATCTCACAGTTGAAGGCGGAGAAGGGGGAGTCATGACGGAGACGGCCAGCGGTTCAGTCGCGCGCGGGGGGAAGCGTCCGCGTAAGGGACTGAAGATGAAGCGGATCTTCACCAAGCCCGGCGTGCACCCGTATGACGAGATCCAATGGGAGCGCCGCGATGTCGTCATGACGAACTGGCGCGACGGCTCGATCAACTTCGAGCAGCGGGGCGTCGAGTTCCCCGAGTCCTGGTCGGTCAACGCGGCCAACATCGTGACGACGAAGTACTTCCGCGGCGCGGTGGGCACCCCGCAGCGCGAGTGGAGCCTGAAGCAGTTGATCGACCGGGTCGTCGGCGTCTACACCCGCACCGGGATCGAGCACGGCTACTTCGCCAGTGACGAGGACGCCGAGATCTTCGACCACGAGCTGAAGCACGCCCTGGCGCACCAGGTGTTCGCGTTCAACTCGCCGGTCTGGTTCAACGTGGGCACCCAATCACCTCAGCAAGTAAGCGCTTGCTTCATCCTCGCCGTGGACGACCAGATGGAGTCGATCCTGGAGTGGTACAAGGAAGAGGGCGTGATCTTCAAGGGCGGCTCGGGATCGGGTGTCAACCTGTCCAGGATCCGCTCCTCGAAGGAGTTGCTCAGCAGCGGCGGCACGGCCAGCGGGCCGGTGTCGTTCATGCGCGGCGCGGACGCGTCCGCGGGGACCATCAAGTCCGGTGGTGCCACCCGCCGGGCGGCCAAGATGGTCGTGCTCGACGTCGATCACCCCGACATCGAGGAGTTCATCGAGACCAAGGCGCGCGAGGAGGACAAGATCCGCGCGCTGCGGGACGCCGGGTTCGACATGGACTTGGGCGGAAAGGACATCGTCTCCGTCCAATACCAGAACGCCAACAACTCGGTGCGCGTCTCCGACGAGTTCATGCGGGCCGTCGAGAAGGGTGAGAAGTTCGGCCTGCGCGCCCGCCTCAGCGGCGAGGTGATCGAGACGGTCGAGGCCAAGGACCTGTTCCGCAAGATGGCCAAGGCGGCCTGGGAGTGCGCCGACCCGGGTGTGCAGTACGACGACACGATCAACGACTGGCACACCACCCCCGAGACGGGGCGGATCACCGCCAGCAACCCGTGCAGCGAGTACGTCCACCTGGACAACTCCTCGTGCAACCTGGCCAGCATCAACCTGCTGAAGTTCCTGAAGGACGACAACTCCTTCAACGTCGCCGACTTCGTCAAGCTGACCGAGCTGATCATCACCGCGATGGACATCTCGATCACGTTCGCCGACTTCCCGACCGAGAAGATCGGCGAGACCACGCGGGCGTACCGGCAGCTCGGCATCGGCTACGCCAACCTGGGCGCGCTGCTGATGGCGACCGGCCACGCCTACGACTCCGACGGCGGCCGTGCCGTGGCGGGGGCGATCACGTCGCTGATGACCGGCGTGTCCTACCGCCGCAGCGCCGAGCTGGCCGGGGTCGTCGGGGCGTACGACGGATATGCCAGGAACGCCGAACCGCACAAGCGCGTCATGCGCAAGCACTCGGCGGCGAACGACTCCCTGCGCACGATCGGCTCGATGGACGCCAAGATCCACGCCGAGGCCTCGCGCCAGTGGGCGGAGTGCCTCAAGCTCGGCGAGAAGAACGGCTACCGCAACGCCCAGGCCAGCCTCCTGGCCCCGACCGGCACGATCGGCCTCATGATGGACTGCGACACGACCGGCATCGAGCCGGACCTGGCGCTGGTCAAGTTCAAGAAGCTCGTCGGCGGCGGCTCCATGCAGATCGTCAACCAGACGATCCCGCGGGCGCTCAGGCAGCTCGGCTACCAGCAGGAGCAGATCGAGGCCATCGTCGAGTACATCGCCGAGCACAGCCACGTCGTCGACGCCCCCGGCCTGCGCAAGGAGCACTACGAGGTGTTCGACTGCGCGATGGGCGAGCGGGCGATCGCGCCGATGGGGCACGTCCGCATGATGGCGGCCACCCAGCCGTTCCTGTCCGGCGCCATCTCCAAGACCGTCAACCTGCCCGAGTCGGCCACGATCGACGACATCGAGCAGGTCTACATGGAGGGCTGGACGCTCGGGCTCAAGGCGCTGGCCGTCTACCGCGACAACTGCAAGGTCGGACAGCCGCTGTCGGCCGGCAACGGCGCCAAGAAGGAAGAGGCGGCCAAGGAGCCCGAGGTCAAGGTCATCGAGGTCAACCGGCCGACCCGGCGGCGCATGCCCAACCAGCGGCCGAGCATGACCACGCGCTTCACGGTGGGCGGCGCCAAGGGCTACATGACCGCTTCGTCCTACCCTGACGACGGGCTCGGCGAGGTCTTCCTCAAGATGTCCAAGCAGGGTTCGACCCTGGCGGGCGTCATGGACGCGTTCTCCGTCGCGATCTCCATCGGGCTCCAGTACGGGGTGCCGCTGGAGACGTACATGAGCAAGTTCGTGAACATGCGGTTCGAACCGGCCGGTATGACGGACGACCCGGACATCCGGATGGCGACGTCGGTGATGGACTACATCTTCCGGCGCCTGGCCCTGGACCACCTGCCGTACGAGGAGCGGGCGGCCCTGGGCATCTTCTCGGCGACGGAGCGGGCTGCGCAGCAGCGCGGGGAGGACCCGGCGGCGTTGCAGGAGACGGTGGACCGCGAGGCGCTGGCCCAGTCGGCGCCGATCGAGGAGAAGCCGAAGGAGACCCACCCGGTACCGGCGGCCCAGGAGGAGCTGACGCTGGAGAGCCACCAGCGCTTCACGGCCGACGCGCCGCTCTGCATGACCTGCGGCACCAAGATGCGTCCTGCCGGCAGCTGCTACGTCTGCGAAGGCTGCGGCTCCACCAGCGGCTGCAGCTGAGCCGCGCGGAAACGTAGAAACTCGGGGGAGACGGCTGAGGCCGTCTCCCCCGAGGTCTCTCGCTCGGCCATGTCCCAGGCGCGGCTCGCCTGTCACGATCCCCTGCGGATCGGCCGTCCGGACCTCAGGCGTCCAGCAAGTCGTGTAGCACGTCCGGCTTGTTGGTGATGATTCCGTCCACTCGGTAGGTCAGCATCCGGCGCATGACGTCCGGGTTGTCCACCGTCCAGGCGAGGACCTGCATGCCGAGGTCGTGCACGCGGCGTACATATGACGGCGTGAGCGTGGTGTACTGCGGGTTGATCTGGTCGGCGAACCTCGCAAGCTCGGGCAGCTCGGCGGTGGTGGGCGTGCCGAGGAGTCCGATCGGCACGTCCGGCAGCAGCCGGTGGAATCTTCGCATTGACTCGAAGTTGAAGGACTGCACCACCAGCCGCCCCGGCGAGAGCCAGCTCGAGTGGCGGCGCAGCTCGTCGGCGATGCGCCGCTCGATTCCCGGGTAGAGCTCTGGCTTCTTGACCTCCAGCAGGAGTCCCATGCCGGAGCCGCTCATCGCGCGCAGCGCCTCACCCAGCGTGGGCACCGGCTCGCCGGCGTACTCGTCGCTGAGCCAGGAGCCGGCGTCCAGCTTGCCGATCTGCGTGAGCGTGAGGTCGCCGACGTTCCATGGCGACAGGCCGGGGAAGACGCGCTCCACATCGGTGGTGCGGGACAGGGTGGTGTCGTGCATGAGGACCAGCTCGTGGTCCTTGGTCTCCTGGACGTCGAGCTCGAACATGTCGGCCCGCTGCTTGCCGGCCAGCTCGAAAGCGGCGATCGTGTTCTCGGGAGCGTAGGCGGACGCGCCCCGATGCGCGACGTTGAGCACGGCAGGGGCGGCGGTGGCTGCGGTGGCGGGGGCCGTGAGAGCGGACAGGGCGGCGACGACCAGGACAATGCATCGGAACATGGGTCTCCTCAGGTGGAGAGGGGCCTGCGAACCGACGATGACAAGGTTGCGTGACAGGGAGTTGAGAGGAGAGTAGACCCGCGGTGCCGGGGTGATGAGCAAACGACACGCCAGACGGGTCAATGGGGATCACGTAGTGGTGACGATCTACCCTGAATGTCGTGAGAACTGCCGGTACGCTGGCCATCCTCCTGTCCGCGTGGTTCATGGCCCAGTTCGACTTCTTCGTCGTCAACGTGGCCGCTCCCTCCATCGAGCACGACCTGCACACCGGCCCGGCCGCTCTGGAGCTGATCGTCGGCGGCTATGCCTTCACGTACGCGGCCGGAATGATCACCGGAGGCCGGTTGGGCGACCGCTACGGCTACCGGCGCCTGTTCATCTGGGGCGTGGCCGCGTTCACCGTCGCCTCGCTCTTGTGCGGGATCGCCGTGAACCCGGCCCAGTTGGTCGCGGCCCGCCTCCTGCAGGGCCTGGCGGGTGCGGCGATGGTGCCGCAGGTGCTGGCCACGATCTCGGCCGTGTACCCACCCGAGGAACGGGGCAGGGCCGTCGGCTGGTACGGCGCGGTCGGCGGTTTGGGGTCCATCGCCGGCCAGGTGCTGGGCGGGCTGCTGGTCACGGCCGACGTGCTCGGCCTCGGCTGGCGGATCGTCTTCCTCATCAACCTGCCTGTCGGCCTGGTCGTCGTGCCGGTGGCGGCGTGGCTGCTGCCGGAGGTCGACACGGCCCGCAGGCCGAAGCTGGACCTGCCGGGCGCGGCCGGCCTCGCCGCCGGCCTGGGGCTGGTACTGGTGCCGCTCGGCCTCGGCAACAGCCTGGGCTGGCCCGCCTGGACCTGGGTCAGTATGGCGGCGAGCGTCCCCGTGGTCGCGCTGACCTGGCGCCGGCAGCGGGTGCTCGGAGCGCGCGGCGGGCAGCCGGTGCTGGACCTGGCGCTGCTCAAGGTCCACTCCTACCTGGCGGGCGTCGGGTCGATCGTGGCGTTCATGGCGTACTTCGCCGCGTTCATGTTCACGCTGACGTTGCTGCTGCAGGCCGGGATGGGGCTGACCGCCTTCCAGGCGGGACTGGCGTTCGCGCCGATGGGGGTGCTCTTCTCGGTCACCTCGGTGCTTGGGACGCGGCTGGTCTGGAGGTACGGGCTGATCGTCGTCATGATCGGCGGCACGGTCACGGCGCTGGGGCTCGGCCTGCTGGTGGCCGCGGCCGGCCTCGGGCTGCCGTACGTCATGGCAGCGCTCATGCTCGTCGGCGCCGGCAATGGCCTGGTCCTGCCACAGCTCATCGGGGCGGCGCTGGTGGAGGTCGAGCCGCACCAGGCCGGCATCGGCTCCGGCATTCTGAGCACGGTGCAGCAGTTCGCGGGCGCGGGCGGAGTGGCGGTGATCGGGGCGGTGTTCTTCGCGGTCGCGCGGGACGGCGGCCACGTGGCGGCCATGCGCTGGTCGGCCGCCATCGACCTGGGGCTCGTGCTGATCGTGATCGCGTCGGTGGCCTACAACAGGAGCCGGGCTAAACGGCGAGCGCCGTCCCGTACAAGCGTGACGCCCTGAGCCTGATCACGAGCCGCCGGTCGGCCACCATCTGCTGCAGGAACGCCGCCTCGACGGCCGGGCCGGCCAGCCCCGTCTGCATGGCGAGCAACTCCATGCCCACCTCGTCCCCGGGCTCCGTGGTCACCGGCGACAGTTCCGCCTCGCCCTCGGCCACGGCGTAGGACCAGAAGTCGTCGCTGGTCACGTATAGGGCACACCGCGGGTCCTCGTGCAGGTGCAGCACCTTGAGCCGGTCGGCGATGGTCGAGATCCGCACCACCCGCTGCCGCGGGTCCCACGTGTAGAGGACGGTGGACAGGTGCGGGTGGCCGCTGCTCTTGTGCGTCGCCAGCGCGCCGAAACGCTGCTGCGCCAGCAGCCCCGACATCTCCTCGTCCGTCAGCGACCTCGCTCCATTGCCCGGCGCATGTTCCTGCAGCACCTGATAATCCTCCGTCGGGTTGGAGACGATTCACCCTATCCGAAGCTGCCGGTTGAACGTCTGCGCATCTGAGATCACCCAGTATTCGGCGAACCTGTCACCTTCGGCCCGCAGGATGTCGTGACCGCTGAAGGTCACCCTCGTCCCCGACAGCGCGCCCGCGCCGGGCAGACCGCCCCGGTACACCCCGGCGAACGTCCACCGGGCCGCCACCCGGTCCCCGTCCACGATCGGTCCCACGTCCAGCGTGACCGTGACGTCGTCGAACGGTGCGTGCCCCTGCTTCAGCGCCTCCACCAGCCCCTCGGGCCCGTGCACGTCCATGCCGGGCCAGTGGCCGGCGAAGCCGGGGGTGACGAGGTCGTGGGCGAGCGTGAAGTCCCCGTTCCACATCTCGAGCAGCCATCGCTCGTACAGATCCGCGATCATTCGGGCCCCCTACCCGCTGCCCGATAAGTTACGACTCGTGAATTTTGCTATTACCGGCGGATATGTCGTGCCCATCGGCAGTGCCCCCATCGACGGCGGCGTCGTGCTCATCGCGGACGGGAGGATCGCCGACGTCGGCGCGGACGTGCGGATCCCCGACGGGTTCCAGGTCGTGGACGCCGCGGGCGGCTGGGTGCTGCCCGGCTTCGTCGAGGCCCACGGCCACCTGGGCGTGCACGAGGAGGCCGAGGGATGGGCCGGCAGCGACACCAACGAGATGACCGACCCCAACGGCGCCCGCCTGCGCGCGCTCGACGCGATCAACCCGGCCGACCTGGCCTTCGCCGACGCGCTCTCCGGCGGCGTGACCACCGTGGTGATCAAGCCGGGCTCCGGCAACCCGATCGGCGGCCAGACGGTCGCGGTGAAGTGCTGGGGCAGGACCGTCGACGAGATGCTGATCAAGGAGCCGGTGAGCGTCAAGAGCGCACTCGGTGAGAACCCCAAGCGGGTCTACGGCGACCAGAAGAAGCTGCCCTCCACCCGCCAGGGCGTCGCGGCGGTGATCCGCGACGCGTTCATGAAGGCCCAGGACTATAGGGCAAGGAAGGCCGCCGCGGCGGACGAGGGCAAGCCGTTCGACCGCGACGGCACATTGGAGGTCCTCGTCCGCGTGCTGGACGGCGAGCTGCCGTGGTGCCAGCACACGCACCGGGCCGACGACATCGCCACCGCGCTGCGGTTGGCGGCCGAGTTCGGCTACCGCCTGGTGATCAACCACGGCACCGAAGGACATCTGCTGGCCGACACGCTGGCCGACCGGAACGTCCCTGTGATCATCGGGCCGCTCTTCACCAGCCGGTCGAAGGTCGAGCTGCGGCAGCGCTCGCTGCGCAACCCCGGCATCCTGGCACGGGCCGGGGTCGAACTGGCCATCACCACCGACCATCCCGTCGTGCCGATCCACTTCCTCGTCCACCAGGCCACGCTGGCGGTCAAGGACGGGCTCGACCGCGACGCGGCGCTGCGGTCGATCACCGTGAACCCGGCCCGCATCATGGGCATCGACGACCGGGTGGGCGCGCTGCGGCCGGGGCTCGACGGCGACGTGGTCATCTGGTCCGGGGATCCGCTGGACGTCATGAGCCGGGCGCTGAGGGTGTTCATTTCCGGCCGGGAAGTGTATTCGTACACGGCAGACGAGCCCATCGTGGCGGATCCTTACTACCGGGAATCAAGCGATCGTTAAGTGCCCGTCGATGCGCGGGGCGCATAGTGGGCGGACTGTACGGGAAGAGAGGCATCACCATGACAGCTCCCCTGCCGAGCTCCGTCTCCCAGCGCCCCAGCAAGGCCCTGCTGATCGGCTTGGTCATCTCGGGAATCCTCGCGCTCCTCGTGCTGGCCGTCATGCTGCTCTCGGGCGGGCCGGTCGGCTTCGGGCTGTCGGCGTTGCTCGCGGTGGCGCCGCTGCCGGTGCTGCTGGCCGCGGTGCTCTCGCTCGACCGGCTCGAGCCCGAGCCGAAGCTGCATCTGGCGTTCGCGTTCGCGTGGGGTGCGGGGCTCGCCGTCGTGGCGGCCGTGGGGTTCACGCTCGTCGGCCAGGAGCTGTTCGTCAGGGCCGGGTACGGCGCCGCGGTCGCCGAGGACGTGGGCACCGTCCTGCTGGCCCCCGTGATCGAGGAGGCGCTGAAGGGATCGGCGCTGCTGCTGCTCCTGCGCAGGAGGCACGAGATCGACGGCCTGACCGACGGCATCGTGTACGCCT
Organism: Nonomuraea sp. 3N208; assembly: GCF_052245935.1. Taxonomy (NCBI): domain Bacteria; kingdom Bacillati; phylum Actinomycetota; class Actinomycetes; order Streptosporangiales; family Streptosporangiaceae; genus Nonomuraea; species Nonomuraea sp. 3N208. Next base: position 152,615 of record NZ_JBQQBR010000015.1, read on the forward strand.
CCATGGCCGGCCTGGGCTTCGCCGCCGTGGAGAACGTCGGCTACTACCTGCTCGCGTTCGGCGAGGACGGTGTCAGCGGCGCGATCCAGCTGTTCGTGCTGCGCGGATTGATCGACCCGCTCGGTCACCCGGTCTACACCTCGATGATCGGCATCGGCGTCGCCTACGCGCTGACCCGCCGCACGCCCGGCAGGTTCGCCGCGATCCCGCTCGGATACCTCGGCGCGGTCTTCCTGCACGCGCTCTGGAACGGCTCGGCCAGCACAGGCTCGCTGACCTGGCTGGGCATTGCGTACCTGGTGATCATGGCGGCGCTCGTCCTGCTCATCGTCGTGACCGTCGTCGAACGCCGCCAGCTCGTCGGCAAGATGGCCGTCTACCTGCCGGGTTATCAGCAGACCGGGCTGGTCACGGACGCCGACGTCCGGATGCTCAGCACGTTGCCGGCCCGCAAGGCGGCCCGCAGGTGGGCCAGGCGAGTCGGCCTCGGGCGGGCCATGAGCGACTACCAGCAGGCGGCGACCGAGCTGACCATGCTGCACCTGCGGGCCGAACGGCAGGGCGTGGAGCCGGTGAGGTTCGCGGTGGAGCGGGATGCGTATCTGGGGGCGATGGCCCACGCCCGCCGCTGGTGATCAGCGGGGCAGCAGGAAGTTCGACAGGTGGGCGAGCACCGCGTCCGGCTGCTCCTCGGCCAGGAAGTGCCCGCAGTCGGGGATCTCGGCCCCGCGCACGTCAAGGGCGTAATCCCGCCAGATGTCCAGCACCGGCACTCTGCTCGGCAGCCCGGCGGCGCCCCACAGCGCGAGGACCGGCATCTCCAGCCGCCGGCCCGCGTCCCAGTCGGCGTCGTCGTGCTGGGCATCGTGCGGGAACGAGGCCCGGTAGTCCTCGAACCCGGCCCGCAGCGCGCCCGGCTGCTCGAACGCGCGCACGTACTCCTCGACGTCCAGCCGTGACCGCTGCACGGTCCACTTCTCGAAGAAATAGCCCAGGTAGCCGCGGACGTCCTGGCCCGCCAGCCGCTCCGGGAGATCGGGCTGCAGGTGGAACGTCCAGTGCCAGGTTCCTGACGCCAGGCCGGTCGTCATGTCGAACCTGCGCCACATCTCCCTGGTCGGGATGATGTCCATGACCACGAGCCGCTCCACCTCGCCTGGGTGGTCGAGCGCGTAGCGGTGGGCGACCCTGGCGCCCCGGTCGTGGCCGGCGAGCACGAGTGTGGAATGGCCGAGCGAGCGCGCCAGGGCGCGGATGTCAGCCGCCATCGTGCGCTTGTCGTAGCCGGCGACCGGCTTGTCCGTGCGGCCGTACCCGCGCAGGTCGGGGGCTACGACCGTGAAGTGGCCGGCCAAGGCGGGGATGAGCCGCCGCCAGCAGTGGGAGGTCTGCGGCCAGCCGTGCAGCAGGACCAGCAGCGGTCCTTCGCCGGCGATCAGGTAGTGCATGCGCAGGCCGTCGAGGTCGGCCATGCGCGATTCGATGGCCGGTTCGGTCATTGAACTCATGGTGCCGCACGCTAGCACGGTTCGGTGAATGAACTAACATGCGCCCCATGGCGCTCGGCAAGAACTACGACGGTCAAGACTGCTCCCTCGCCAAGGCCCTGGAGGTGATCGGCGAGCGGTGGACGCTGCTCGTGGTCCGCGACGCCATGTACGGCGTGCGGCGCTTCGGCGACTTCCAGGCCCACCTCGACATCCCGCGAGCCGTTCTCTCCCAGCGGCTCGCCACGCTCGTCGCGGCCGGCGTCCTCGACCGGCGCCGCTACCAGGACGCGCCGCCGCGCGACGAGTACGTCCTGACCCCCATGGGCCGCGAGCTCTGGCCGCCCGTGCTGGCCCTGACGCAGTGGGGCGAGCGCCATCTCGCCGCGCACGGCCCCCGTCGCCTGTACCACCACGTGACCTGCCGGACTCGGCTCGATCGCCAATCCGGCTGCCCGGCCTGCCGTCGGAGCGTCCCGCTGGAGGAGGTCGAGGTCCACCCCGGGCCGGGCCTGCGCCACGACACGCGCGAGGACCTGGTCAGTCTCGCCCTTCGGACACCACACCGGATGTTGGCTCCCATTCCTGACAAAATCATCAGGGAAACCCTCGAAGGGAGATCACATGAGTTGGGCGGAGATCGGGTCCGAGGCTGAGTTGCGCGAGCTGCTGGGGGAGGTCATGCCGAGGGCGGCCACCAAGGAGCGGGTACGCCTGCACGAGCGTGACCGGCAGTGGCTGGCGGCCTCGCCGTTCTGTCTGATCGCCACCTCCGACGACCACGGCAACTGTGACGTGTCACCCAAGGGCGACCCCGCCGGATTCGTCCACGTCATCGACGACGCCACCATCGCCATCCCGGACCGCCCAGGGAACCGTAGAGCGGACGGATTCCTCAATATCCTGAAAAATCCGCATGTAGGGTTGATCTTTCTCATCCCCGGCCGTAACGAGACCCTCCGCCTCAACGGCCGAGCCCGACTCGTCCGCGAAGCCCCGTTCTTCGATGAGATGATCGTCAAGGGGCACCGCCCGCATCTCGCCCTCGTCGTAGAGATCGAACAGATCTTCTTCCACTGCGCCAAGGCGTTCCTGCGCTCCGCGCTGTGGAAGCCGGACACCTGGGGCGACAACGACCTGCCTTCGCACGCGAGGCTGGTCAAGGACGTGCAGACGGTGCAGGAGAGCCTCGAAGAGCTCGAAAGCTACTACGGCGCGACGTACGCCAAGAAACTGTACGCCTCCTGACATGCGACGACCCAGGCCGCGCGGCGGCCTGGGTCCCGTCCGGTGGGCTAAGCGGCAGGCGTGGGACCGCCGGGGAAACGGATCACGTTTCTGCCGGTGTAGGCCCGCAAGTCGATCACCTTGGGATCGGCGGGCGGCTTGCGGTGGTCTGCCGAGCGAATGTCGCGGACCTTATGCCTGGCAACGTGTGGCGGCACCGCCACAAGCCTCTTCATCGTGAGCCCCCCGTGATGTTCTTGTTATCTATGTTATCTACAGATACCCCCGTAAGTTTGCTGTAAGGAGCATGTCAGTAGGGGAGCCTGCGACCCGCCGGTGAACGCAGGTCCAACTCCATGGCCGGCCGGGGACGCCGCTTGGCCGTCGCCTTGCTGACTTTGACGCGTTTCATGGTCTCCCCCTTCGGAAGCGCGTCGTTCTCCTTTTCACGACTGTGCGCCGCGCCGCTTGGCGACGGCTTGACGGGCGCTTGCCGCCCGCCATGCGCGCCAACCTAGCCCCAGTGCCGGTCCGGCTCAATGCATTTCTACGAGATCAGGCACCAGGTGTGAGCCGGGCGGTGACGCCGATCCGGTTCCAGGCGTTGATCATCGCTATCGCCGCGATCAGCAGCGCGAGCTGCTTCTCGCTGTAATGCTCGCTCGCCTCCTGCCATACGGCGTCCGATACGGCCTGCAGGTCCGCAAGCCTGGTCGCCTCTTCGGTCAGCGCCAGCGCAGCTCGCTCGGCCGGGGTGAAGACGGTGGCCTCGCGCCAGGCCGCCACCATCCAGAGGCGCTCGTCGCTCTCGCCGTCCTTCTTCATGTGGCGGCTGTGCATGTCGACGCAGTAGCCGCAGCCGTTGATCTGGCTGGCGCGCAGCTTGACCAGCAGGATGGTGCCGGCCGGCAGCTCGCTGTCGTGCAGGATCTTCTCCACTCCCAGGAAGTGGTGGTACACCTCGGGGATGTTCTTGGCGACGTTGATCCGCTGGGTCATGTGAGCCTCCTCAGTTTTTCCCTCTTTCACCGGCAGGACGGGGCGGACCGCCCGGATGTGACAGCTTCGGCGGAAAAACTTGCATGCGGACGGTCAGCCCAGGCAGTTGCCCCAGGACTGGCGGCCGCCCCACGCCTCGATCCGGCCGTCGGGGTCGCGGGTCCAGCCGGCGTACCGTACGCACTTCCAGCTCCCGTCGAGATGGCCGGTCTCGGCGTAGTAGCGGTACTTCTGCTCGTCCTGCGACTTGCCGCCGCCCTTCACCTCGAGGTAGGCGCCGGTGACCGAGCGGATGCCCTGGTAGACGCTCTTGATCGCGGCCACGCAGTTCTTGCCGGAGCGCTTGTTGTACATCAGGTACACGTGCCCGAACACGGCGCCGCGCGTCTTCATCGCCCGGTGTCCGTCCTTGACACGGTGGAAGCCGGGGCCGCAGATGCGCTCGGGCGTGTAGCGGGCCGTGGCGGCGTACGCGGAGGAGGGGATGGCGGCGATCCCGGCGGCGACCAGGGCGGCCGCAATGACCGTTCGCGTGAGCACGGATTTTCCCTTCGGCAGGGCGATATAAGGACATCGATGATCTTTACTGTGACTTAACCGTAATTGCAAGGGGGTCGGATGCCGCTCATCGCGGTCTGCGCAGCCTGGGCCGTGTTCTGGGGCTCCTGGTCGGCCCTGCTGCCCGCCATCAAGGTGGAGCTGGGCATCTCGGCGGGCGACCTGGGGCTGGCGCTGAGCGCCGTACCGGTGGGGGCATTGCCCGCGATGGCGCTCACCGGGCGGCTGGCGCGGGGACGGGAGCGGTCTGCCCTGATGGTCACGACGACGTTGTTCGCGCTCAGCGTGGCCTGCGTCGGCCTGGTGGGCTCGCTGTGGCAGCTGGCGGCGGCGTTGCTGCTGATCGGCGCCACCAGCGGCGCGCTGGACATCGCGCTGAACCTGACCACCGGGCGGGTCGAACGCGAGACCGGCCGCCGGCTCTTCCAGCCGGTGCACGCGGCCTTTCCTCTCGGGGTCATCGCCGCCGCCCCGGCCACGGGGCTGGCCCGCTCGCTCGGGTACGGCGTCGGCGCGGTGCTCGCGACCATCGCGGTGATCGTGGTCGCCACGTCGTTGTCGCTGCTGGCGCTGCCCATGGGGCGTGAGAGGGCCGAACCCCCCTCGCACGCCGACAGGCGCGGGCTCTGGGGGCTCGCCGCCGTGCTCGGCGCGCTGGCGGCCTGCGTGCTCATCATCGAGAACTCGGTCGAGCAATGGTCGGTATTGCTGCTGGAGGAACATCGCGGCGCCACACCGCTCGTGTCGAGCGCCGCGCCCGCGGTCTACATGGCGGCGCTCACCGCCGGACGGCTCATCGTGCAGGCGCTGCCGCGGGTGCCGCTCAGGCCGATGTACCTGGTGGCGGGGGTGGGCGGCGGCGCGGGCATCGCGCTGGCCGGGCTGGGCGAGAACGTGGTGATCTCCATGGTGGGGTTCGCGGTGACCGGGCTGGCGCTCGGGCCGCTGGTGCCTGCCTTGCTCAGCCGATCGGCCGCCGATGATCCGAGCGGGACGCTGGTATGGGGAGTGTCCACGGTCTCGTACACGGGTTTCGTGGTCAGCCCGCTGCTCGTGGCCGGATTGAGCGGGTGGTTCGGCCTGCCCGTGGCACTGGCCGCACTCGGGTTGCTGGGATTGCCGCTGGTGGCCCGCTTCGCGGTGGAACGCCCGTGACGGGCGGGGCGGCCGGAATATGGTCGTCCTTTGGGGAAAGGGGAGCACAGAACGGGGTATCCCCCCGGGCGGATTCGAATGTAAAGGGGATCACCATGGCTGTCTGCGAGAGCTGCGGCAACGACTACGACATGGCGTTCGAGGTGCACGCGCAGGGATCGGTACATACCTTCGACTGCTTCCAGTGCGCGATCGAGGCGATGGCGCCCGTGTGCGAGCACTGCGGCACCAAGGTCATCGGGCACGGGGTCCAGGCGGGTGACCACTGGTACTGCTGCGCCCACTGCGCCCGCGAGGAGGGCACCAAGGGCATCGTCGACCGCGTCATGGCGGGCACCACGTCCTAGACGCCAGGTCTGAGGAGGCCGCGCACGCGGGCGTCTCTGATCAGCGGTGCCGGCGCTTGAGGCGCTGATCGTTGGCACGCCCTGGTGCCGGTGGGCTGCCTTGGCAGCGTGCCGGCCCGTTGGCGCGTGTCCCTCCGGACGCGGGCGTGGTGCGCCGCCGAACAGCCAGGTGTCGAACATCTCCGGCGTCACCCGGCCGTGCGCGCCGAGGAACGCACGCGCCGCACGTACGCCGGCCTCCTCGAACGGCGGCGGCTCGGACGGCCAGCCGGGGACCCAGCCAAAGATCTTTTGGGTAACCCCCTCGGGCGGGCCACCGCACTGCGTGCCTTCGGCCCGCTGGACTCGCCGTAAACCCGGCATGGGCCGAGCACTCGCTGGACACGGCGCCGCCGCCCTCGTCTGCCCCCCATCTCGGGCCGAGCGTGTCACGGTGCCCGACCCCCTGTGCGCGGCGGGTCAGCGCATGAAGCCGATGTTCTCGTAGCGGAGGTCGTGGAAGCCGCGTGCCCCCACGTTGGCCAGCGTCGCCTTGGCCGCGACCAGCTGCGGCCGCTGGTAGAGCGGCAGCACGTTCACCTCCTGCCAGATCAGCTCATCAGCCGCGTTGGTGGCCGCGCGCGCCCGCACTGGATCCAGGCTCTGCACGGCCCGGCCCATCGCCTGGTCGATGGCCGCCGACCCGGTACGCCCGAAGTTCGCGTTCCACGTCTTCCCGTCGGGTGAGTTCGCGTAGATCCCGTAACTGCTGGACACCGGGAACGGCGTCCCGATGTACGCGAACGGCGTGATGTCGAAGTTCCCCGGGATCACGTAATTGGTGAAGAAGTCGTCACTCGGCACTGCCTTGATCGTCAGCTTCACCCCGATCTGCGCGAGCATGCTCTGCGCCAGCTCCCCCTCCGCCTTGCTGATCTGCACCCCCGTCGGCACCACGAACCGCAGATCCAGAGTCTTGCCGTTCTTCTGCCTGACCGTCCCGTTCAGCTTCCACCCGGCCGCGTCCAGCAGTTGCCGCGCCCGCTGGGGGTTGTACACCCCCAGCGCCCCCGCGTTGTCCTGGTAGCCCTCCTGGGTGTTCATGAAGAAATGGTTGTTCAGCAGCGCGATCGGCCAGTTCAGCCCCTGCAGGTCGGACTGCGCGATGGCCTGGCGGTTGATGCCCAGCTGGATGGCCTGCCGCACGTTCCGGTCCCGGAGCAGCTCGCTCGACCCGTTGAAGGTGAAATGCCGGAAGTCGGGCCCCGCCGCGTGGCGCACCTGCGCCCCCGCCGTGGCCTTGGCCCGCGCGTAGTCCGGTGCGGACGGGCCCAGGTCGATGAGGTCGAGCTCGCCGTTGCTGAACGCCCCGACGAGCGAGTCCTGCTCGGACGCCCGATAAATGATCTTGTCGAGCTTGGCCCGCTCGCCCCACCAGTTGTCGTCGCGGACCAGCGTGATCGTCTTGGCCGTCTGATCGAACCCCCCGAACTTGAACGGGCCGGCCGTCACGGGGATCTTGTTCAGCCAGGCGGTGTTGAACGCCTCGGGCGTGCGGTTGGTGGCGGCGGGCAGCAGTGGCCCGAACAGCGCCTGCCAATCGCCGAATGTCCGGGCGAACGTGACGACCACCTCGAAGTCGTCCTTCCCTCGCGCCACCTTCTGGATGTCCTGATAGCCGGTGGCCGAGACGATGCGGTATGCCGGGTCTCGCCCGTTCAGTGCCTGCCATTGCGCCTGGTAATCGGCCCACGTGATCGGCCGCCCGTCGGACCAGCGCGCCTTCGGGTTCAGCGTGTACGTCACCACCTGCGCGGGCCGCCGATCGGTGACCTTCGCGTCCAGCACGTAGTCCCGATTGACGGAGATCTCCGCCTTCTCGTCCGACACGAACGGTGACGGCAGCAGCGCGTTGCTGACCGAGGCCGCCACGGCCAGGTTGCCGTCCACGTGGTTCCTGTTCCACTGCGCGGGGAACTCATTGATGCCCCACCGCAGCGTCCCGCCGTCCTTGACCTTGTCGCGCGGCTGCGGGTTGATGTCGAAGGCCTTGACCGTATGGTCGTCGCCGCCGCTCTCCCCGACCCGCGGGCCGTTTCCCGCCCCGCCGCCGCACCCTCCGAGTGTCACGACAACGGCGGCGGCCGCGACAAGACGTGCTGCTTTCATCGAGCGATTCCTCCTGGTCTAAACGACTTCACGCCTCTCGGCGTAGTGGCAGGCCGCGCCCTGGTCCTCGCCCAGCGGCCGCACCTCCGGCTCGACGTCGACGCAGCGCTTGCGTTCTTCGTCGGTCAGCTCGGCACGGAACTTGGGGCACCTGGTGCGGAAACGGCAGCCCGTCGGAGGGTGGGCCGGGCTGGGCAGGTCGCCGTGGAGCAGGATGCGCCGCCGTGACCGCTCGCGGACCGGATCGGGCAGCGGGATCGCCGACAGCAGAGCCTGCGTGTACGGATGCGCCGGGGCCTCGTAGACGGCGTCCACCTGGCCGATCTCGGCGATCTTGCCGAGGTGCATCACCGCGACCCGGTCGGCGATGTACCGCACGACCGCCAGGTCGTGCGCCACGAACAGATAGGACAGCCCGAGCCTGGCCTTCAGCGCGTCGAGCAGGTTGATCACCCCGGCCTGGATCGACACGTCGAGCGCCGAGACGGGCTCGTCCAGCACCAGCAGCCTGGGCTCCAGCGCGAGCGCCCTGGCGATGCCGATGCGCTGCCGCTGCCCGCCCGAGAAGTCCTGCGGGTAGCGGGCGGCATGCGAGAGGTCGAGCCCGACCAGGGACAGCAGCTCGGCGACCCGACGCCCGGGGACGCGCTGCCCGTGGGTGCGCAACGGCTCGGCCAGGATGTCGTGCACGGTCATGCGCGGGTCGAGCGAGGCCATCGGGTCCTGGAAGACGACCTGCATATCACGCCTGATCGCGGTGCGCTCCCCTCGGCCGAGCCGAGCCGTGTCGTGCCCGAGCACGACGATGCGGCCCTGCTGCGGCTTGACCAGCTCGAGTATCTGCGTGAGCGTGGTCGTCTTGCCGCTGCCCGACTCGCCGACCAGCCCGAGCGTCTCGCCCTGCCGCACGTCGAACCCGACCCCGGCGACGGCGTGGACGGTGCCCACCCGGCGCTTGAACAACGCCCCCCGTACCAGCGGGTAGTCCTTGACCAGGTCGCGGACCTCCAGCACCGTGCGCTCGCCGCGGGCCGCTCGGGGCTCCCGCGGCCCCGCCGGCGCCGAGAGCCCCGGCGGATGTACTTCGTCCCAGCGGATGCACGCGGCCCGGTGCCCGGCCCCGACCTCGAACAGCGGCGGCTCTCCGTCATCGCATGCGTCCACCTTCATCGGGCAGCGCGGCGCGAACGGGCACCCCGGCGGCAGCGCCGCAGGTGACGGCGGGTGGCCCTCGATCGGCACGAGCGGCCGCCGCCCGCCCCGGTCCACCCGCGGCACCGAGCCCAGCAGGCCCACGGTGTACGGCATGCGCGGCCCGTAGTAGATGTCGTCCACGTCGCCCACCTCGACCGGGCGCCCGGCGTACATCACCAGCACCCGGTCGGCGAACCCGGCGACCACGCCGAGATCATGCGTGATCATGATGATCGCCGCGCCGGTCTTCCGCTGCGCCTTCTTGAGCACCTCCAGCACCTGCGCCTGGATGGTGACGTCCAGCGCCGTGGTCGGCTCGTCGCAGATGATCACGTCGGGGTCGTTGGCGATGGCCATCGCGATCACCACGCGCTGGCGCATGCCGCCGGAGAACTCGTGCGGGAAGGCCATCGCCCGCTCGACCGGATGCGGGATGCCGACGAGCTCCAGCAGCTCGATGGCCTTGACCAGGGCGGTCTCCTTGCTGACCCGCTGGTGCACGCGCACGGCCTCGGCGATCTGGTCGCCGACCCGGTAGACCGGCGTGAGCGCCGACAGCGGGTCCTGGAACACCATCGACATGGTCTTGCCGCGAAACGCGGTCAGCTCCCGTTCCGGGGCGCCGATCAGCTCCTTGCCGTGCAGCCGCACCGACCCGGTGACGCGCGCGCCGGGCGGCAGCAGCCCCATGACGGCGGCCGAGGTGACGGACTTGCCCGAGCCGGACTCGCCCACGATGCCGAGGACCTCTCCAGGGCGTACGGAATAGCTGACCCCGCGCACCGCGGGCACGTCGCCGAACGCCACGTTGAGGTCGGTCACCTCGAGTACCGCGTTCATCGTTTCGCCGCCGGGTCGAACGCGTCACGCAAGGCGTCGCCGATCAGGTTGACCGCGAGCACCGTGACCACCAGCAGCCCGGCCACAAACCAGAACGTCCACGGTGCGTACGTGGCCGTCTTGGAGCCGTCGGCGATGAGCGTGCCGAACGACACGTCCGGCGGCTGGATGCCGAACCCGAAGTACGACAGCGAGGTCTCGGTGAGTATCGCCGCGCTGACGTTGAGCGTGGCGTCCACGATCAGCAGCGACGACAGGTTGGGGATCACGTGCCGGAACACGATCCGGGCCGGCGGCACCCCCATGTAGCGGGCCGCATGGATGAACTCTCGCTCCTTCAGCGAGATCGTCATCCCCCTGACGATCTTCGAGGTGACCATCCACAGGAACAGCGCCAGCATGAGCACGAACAGCGGCCACTGCCCCGACTCGAACAGTGGCGACATGATCGCCAGGATGAGGAATCCCGGCAGCACGAGCAGCAGGTCGGTCACCCAGCTCAGCACCCGGTCGGTCCAGCCCAGGAAGTAGCCGGCGAACGCCCCGACAACGGCCGCGAGCGCCGTGGAGACCAGAGCCGCCAGCAGGCCGACGACCAGAGACTTCTGCATCCCGCGCAAGGTCAGCGCGTAGACGTCGGAGCCTGTCTGGAGCGTTCCGAACCAGTGGGAGGACGACGGCGGCTGCAGGAAGGCCGTGAAATCCTTGTCCGTGTAGCTCCACCGGCTGAACAGCGGGCCGGCGAACGCCAGCAGGAACATCACCGCAAGCACCACGAACCCGGCCAGCCCCTGACGGGAGCGGAAGAACCGCCCGGCGACCACCCGCACCCGCGACGGGTTCTTGGTCAGGACGCCGTCGGACAGTTCCTCGGCCACCTCCTCCTCATGCAGCGTCATCAGGCCCGCACCCTGGGATCGAGGGCCGCGCGCAGCAGGTCGGCGGCTAGCGACGCGCACAACACGGAGATCGCGGCCAGCAGGGAGATGGCCGCGACGGTGTTGACGTCGTTGGTGAAGATCGAATTGATCAGCTGCTCGCCCAGCCCGTGCCAGCCGAAGATCTTCTCCGTGAACGTCGCGCCCGTCAGCAGCGCCCCGAACATGAACGCGAAATAGGTCACCACCGGGATCAGCGAGGTCCGCAGCGCGTGCGTGACCAGCGCCCTGCGCCTGCTCAGCCCCTTGGCCATGGCCGTGCGCAGGAAGTCGGCGCCCAGCACGTCGAGCATCATGTTGCGCTGGTAGCGGCTGAAGACCGCGATGAGCCCGACCGACAGTGAGATCGTCGGCAGGATCAGGTGTTGCAGCCGGTCCACCACCTGACCCCAGAACCCTGTGGCCAGGCCGTCGCTGTATTCGCCGCTGACGAGGAACACCTGACGGCCGAAGACATGCTCGTTGGCCCAGGTGGCCACCAAGATCATCATGTTGGCCAGCACGACCACCGGCACCGCGAGGACGACGAACGACAGGCCCGTCGAGAGCCGGTCGAACCACCCGTATTGCCGGACCGCAGCCAGCGCCCCGACGAGCACCCCGAGCACACTCCCGAACAGCAGTCCCAGCACGATCAGCCGGAACGTGACGCCCATGCGGCGCTTGAGATCCTCGTTGACCGGCGAGCCCACGACCGTTTTGCCGAAGTCGCCGCGGAGCACGTCGGTGCCCCAGGTGGCGTAACGCTGCAGCAGCGGTGTCTTGTCGTTGAGGTTGAGCGCGGTCAGCTGGGCGTCGACGACGGCGGGCGGCGGCTTGGGCGTGCGGTCGGCGTAGTTGGAGCGCGGGTCCAGGGCCGTGGCCGCCAAAAGGTAGGCGAGGCTGGCTGCCACCGCGACGAGCACGGCGGACGAGAGCAGCCTGCGGACCAGAAATCCGGCCATCGCCTCCCCCTCTGACGCGCACGGCATGTAGTCATATAGCTACACCATGCGAGCGGTGGTGTGCACGCAGCCGAGGTAAGTCAGCGCCCGGAAAGCTCGTCCACGGCAGTCGCGACGTCCTCGCTCGTGATCGTGGTCAGGTCGGCCGAGCTGGCGGATCCGCCGCGCGCGGCGTGCGCGGCCAGTCGCACGTCGCGGCGCATGGCCGCGCGCTCGAACAGGGACCTGGCGAAGCGGCCGTTGCCCAGCCCGTCGATCAGCCGCTCCTCGCACACCCAGGCGAACACCTCGTCGAGGTTACGCAGGGCGTCTTCGTCGAACGTGTCGCCCGACTTCTCGGCGAGCAGCACCGCGATCTCGGTCAGCTCCTGCGGCGAGTAGCTGGGGAAGGCCACCCGCTGGTTGAACCGGCTGGCCAGACCGGGGTTGGTGGCCAGGAACGCGTCCATCTCGCGCTCGTATCCTGCCAGGACGACGACGAGCCGGTCGCGGTCGTCCTCGGCCCGCTTGAGCAGGGTCTGCACGGCCTCGGCGCCGAACGCGTCGCCGCCTTGGTAGCCGGGGTTGACCAGGCTGTAGGCCTCGTCGATGAACAACACGCCGCCGAGCGCCCGGTCGACCAGCTCGTTGGTCTTGATCGCGGTCGCGCCGAGGTGCTGGCCGACCAGGTCGGCCCGGTGCGCCTCGACCACGTCGGGCCGGGCCAGCAGGCCGAGCGCGGCGAAGATCCGGCCCAGCACCCTGGCGACGGTGGTCTTGCCGGTGCCGGGCGGGCCGGCGAACACGAAATGCCGCATCTGCTGCGGCGTGGGCAGGCCCCGCTCCTGCCGCATCCGCGCCACCTGCAGCTGGGCGGCGATCGCGTGCACCTGCCGCTTGACCGGCGCCAGGCCCGCCATCCTGTCGAGATCGGCCAGCGCCTCCTCGAGCGTGGGCGTGGCGACGTAGCCGCGGAAGCGCGCGGTCAGCTCCTCGAACGCCTTGGTCACGTCGGCCGTCGTGGTCGTCACCAGATCCTGTGTGCTCGGCGTGCCGCCGGCGCCCACCACGCGCACGTCGCGGGCCTGCGCGGCGGCCTCGACCAGGCTGCGCGCGAACCTGGCGTTGCCGAGCTCGTCGACCAGGCCGCGCCGGTGCACGTCCTCGTACCTGCCGAGCAGAACGCGCCGGGTCTCGTCGTCCATCGTGTCGCCCCTGCGCCGCTGGAGCAGGTCGGTGACCTCGACCAGCTCGGCGGGGGAGTAGCCGGGGAACCGCACCCGGGTGGCGAATCTGCTGGCCAGGCCCGGGTTGCTGGACAGGAACGCGCTCATCTCCTGCTCGTAGCCGGCCAGGATGATGATCACCCGGTCGCGGTCGTCCTCGGCTCGCTTGAGGAGGGTCTGCACGGCCTCGGCGCCGAACCGGTCGGGCTGGCCGTCGGAGGAGTTGACCAGCCCGTACGCCTCGTCGATGAACAACACGCCGCCGAGCGCCCGGTCGACCAGCTCGTTGGTCTTGATCGCGGTCGCGCCCAGGAACTCGCCCACCAGGTCGGCCCGCTGCGCCTCGACCACGTAGGGGGTCTCCAGCAGGCCGAACGCGTAGAAGATCTTGGCGAGCGCGCGGGCCACGCTGGTCTTGCCGGTGCCCGGCGGCCCGGCGAACACGAAGTGCCTGGTGGGCCGCTCAGTGGTGTAGCCGGCCTCGGCCCGCAGCCTGGACGCCTCGATGGAGGCGGCGATGGAGCGCACCTGCTCCTTGACCGGGGCCAGGCCGATCATGCTCTCCAGCTCCCCGAGCGCCTCCTCCACGGAGATCTGCGGCGGCGCGCCGCCCCTGTCGTGCGCCGACTCCGGCCTGCCCTCGCGCACCCTGACCCGGACCTGCTCCTCGACCGCGGCGTTCGCCGCCTTGGCCCGGCGGGCGAGGACGAATCGGTAGACGAGCACGGCCAGCGCCGCGCCATAGCCCACCCATACCGAGACGCTGGATGACACGGGCGCCACCGCGGCGGCGAGCATGCCTGCAGGAATGAGCGCCGCCAGCGTGGTCGCCCACGGTGCCACCCAGCGGATGAGATGCGCGGCGGCAGCCACGAGAAGGGCCAGCCCGACCATCAGGTGCACGGCCATGGAGCCGGGCGGATAGAGCGCTTGGAACAGATACAAGGCCACCACGCCCCAGCCCACTACCACCAGCGTGGTGGCGGCGGCGCGAGGGAAACGCATGGTCAGCGCGATGAAGGCGAGGAGCACCAGCGTTGTGACGAAGGTCGTGGGCAGATACCAGCCGAGCGCCGCGCCCACCCCCATGGTGGCGACGAGCAGGACCACGTAGAGCACCCGGCGCACGGCAGGGGGAATCTGGAAATAGCGCTCTCGCACCTGCTCGAACAGATCCCGCGCTGCGGCCCGCCCCGCGGCCTGGGCCCTGCCGGACTCACGCATCACGCCTCCCCGGTCCGCCCCCGGTTATACCGCACCGGACCGACTATTGGGCGCTCCTGACACGCTAGGTGGCGGTCACGAAAACGGCGATCTGACGCCCGAGCTCCGCGCCCGCGTCCTCCTGAAGGAAGTGTCCCGCACCCCTGATCACGGGATGTGCAAGGCCGGACGTGCCTGAGATCGATTTGAGCAGAATAGGTGCCATACCCCCGGTGATCGGATCCCCGTCGGAGAAGGCCACCAGGAACGGCCGGTCGAGTGTCGTGAGGACCTCCCAGGCAGCGCGGTTGGCGGGGGCGGCGGGATCGTCGGGGGAGATCGGGACGAGCCCCGGCATGGCGCGCGGCCCCGCCTTGTACGACTCGTCGGGGAACGGCGCGTCGTAGGCCGCCCGCACCTCCGCAGGCAACTCGCTCTTGCAGCCCGCCTGGACCAACCTGGCGATGTCGAGCACCGGGGCCTTCAGCACCGCGTCCTTGAACCGATGCCACACCTCGGGCATGGGAATGTCACCCGTGGGCAAGCCCGTGTTGGCCGCCACGATCCTGGCCACCCTCCCGGGGTGCTCGGCCGCGATCCGCAACCCGATCAGCCCACCCCAGTCCTGGCCGACCACGGTGACCGCGCTCAGTCCTAGCGCGTCGAACAGCAGAGCACGGGTCCACTCGACGTGCCTGGCGTAGGAGTGGCCGGCGATCTCGGCCGGCTTGTCGGAGCGGCCGAACCCGACGAGATCGACCGCGACCGCGCGCAGCCCGGCCGCGGCCAGCTCGGCCATGACGTGCCGGTAGAGGAACGACCAGGTCGGCTCGCCATGCAGCAGTACGACAGGCTCGCCGTCGCTCGGCCCCGCCTCCACGTACGCCATGCGCAGGCCGTCGGCCACGTCGGCGTACCGGGGCTCGTAGGCGAACCCAGGCAGATCCGCGAAACGGTCCTCAGGCGTACGCAGGGTTCTCATAGAACGAAATTCTAGTCAGCGCCGCTGATGCCGCCCAGGGAATTCGCCGACGAGTACCTCTTTGGGGGTGACGCGCAGGATGTCCGAGTCGGGCAGGGCGATGCCCCGCACCTCCACCCAGAACCGCCGCTGCAGCGGGTCGGCCGCGAAAACCGCCACCCGCGGGTCGGCCTCGATCGCCTCCCATGCCTCGGTCTCCGCGATCAGCCGCAGTTCGCCGGTGGACGTGACGGACGCGGCCGCGCCCACGACCCTGGGACCCAGCTGGTCGCCGTACGACAGGACGATGCTGCGGGCGTACGAGAAGGTCTGGCGCACCTCAGGGGTCAGCACGATGGACGGCGCGGCGCCCATGGGCGGGTCGGACATGGCCAGGGAGGCCCGCCACGGCCCCGGACCGCCGCGCCACCACGCCCGCAGCGCCCGCGCCGCGAACACGGCCATCGCCGCGCCCAGCGCGCCCAGGCCGATCCGCCACGCCCACGCCGAGCCCAGCAGCCCGCCCGCCGCGCAGGCCACGGCCGCCAGCACGACGAACGCCGTCGCGGCGACCAGCCAGGCGTCGTCGCGGGAGCGGGCACGCAGGTAGCCGCGCACCATCGGGTACGGCACCGCCAGCGCCGCCACGGCAGCCCGCGGCTCCACCGCGAGCGCACCGCCCACCACCGGCACCAGAATCGATCCGGTTCTGCAGAGCAGGATCCAGAGCGTGACGCCGATGTTCCTCCTGGCGGTGCGGTCGGCGCCGGCCATGAGCGACTGCTCCAGCGCCGCCAGGGGGCGGCCCCGCCACGCCTCGGCCAGCGCGCGCACGGCGGCCAGCGCCGGCCAGCCCAGCACCACGATGCCCGCGAGCCCCGCCCACACCGGATCGAACGCGGACGGCACCGCGGGCATCGCCCCCAGCAGCAACCATGCGGCGAACGCGAGCACCGACACCGCGGCCGACACGACGCCCGCACCCAGCCACGGGTCCCTGCCGAACATCGCGGGCACGTACGACCACTGCCTTACCCGCCGCGCCTGCCTGACCGTGAGCGGCACCAGCAGGACGAGCACCGCGAACCCGCCGAGCTGCGCCTGCGCGCCCAGGTCGAAGAACAGCGCGGACACCGCGACGGCCACCGTGGCGACGGCGACCAGCAGGCGCGACTGCCGCGACCACACCTCCAGCGCCCGCCTGGCCCGGCCGGTGTCGCGCGGATCCACGGGCCAGGCCGGGTCGTGGTGCGGGCGGGGCCGGTCCCAGCGCAGCAGCGACAGCGCCAGATTGACCCGGGCCTGCCGATGACCGGGATCGGCGGCGAGCGCCGCCAGGTAGGAGCACTCGGCGCCGGCATGATCGCCGCGCAGCAGCGCCAGGTCGCCCAGCATGACCTCGGGGTCGGGCTCCTCCGGTGCGAACTTCCTGGCCAGTTCCGCGTGCTCGACCGCCTCCCGCCAGCGGCCCGGCGTCCTGCGCAGGACTGCGGACAGGCGCAGGCGGGCCGGCCAGGAGCCGCGAGCCAGCTCGACCGCCCGCTCCGCAGGGGGCACCGCGTCGGTGTCGCGGCCCAGCCGCTCGTGAGCGAGGCTGATCAGCCGGTACGCCCACTCCGCGCCCGGATCCAGCTCCGCCGCCCGGCGCGCGGCGTCCAGCGCCGACTCGGGACGGCCGGCATTGAGCCTGGTCAGGGCCTCGTCACACCATTCGCGTGAGGACCTGTCTGGAATGTCGTCATTTCCGCTACTTCCATTGGTCCCCACGCGATCCATGATCGGCTGACGGGCGAATGTTGGATAGATACCGACATATGGCTGTATCTCTCTAGAGAGGTACGGGCCACCGTGGATCGGGCGATACCGCTATGACAAGCGCGTCGCATGGCCTAAGCTGCCACGCAAGCCGGAGCGCGCGAGCCGGAGCGCCAGAGCTCGAGAAGGAGCGAGTGTCGAGGCGCGGCACGCAAGCGGCCGACCGAATAGCACGTGCGGGCCCTGTCACGGATCGGCCTGCAAGGAGGCCCATGACCGTCACACAGGCCGCACCCCTCGTACGGACTGCCGATCGCGGGCGCGGTGACCACCGCTGGTCCATTCTTGTTCTGCTCTGCCTGAGCCTGCTGCTGATCACGGTCGACGCGACGGTCCTGCACATCGCGGTGCCCGCGCTCACGGCCGCGCTTGAGCCCTCGGCGGTGCAGCTGCTGTGGATCATCGACATTTACTCCCTGGTGGTCGCGCCGCTGCTGATCATGTTCGGCACGCTCGGCGACAGGTACGGGCGCAAACGGCTGGTCCTGTGTGGCTTCGTTCTGTTCGGTGTGGCCTCGGCGGCGGCCGCGTTCGCCCCGACGCCGCTGACGCTGATCCTCGCCAGGGCGCTGCTCGGCGTCGGCGGCGCCATGATCATGCCGGCCACCCTCTCGCTCATCCGCCAGGTGTTCACCGACCGGCGCGAGCGGGCCATCGCGCTGGGCGTCTGGAGCGCGGTCGCGGCGGCCGGGGCGGCCGTCGGGCCGCTCATCGGCGGCGTGCTGGTCGGCTTCTGGTGGGGCGCGGTGTTCCTCATCAACGTGCCGATCCTGCTGGTGCTGCTGCCCGCCGCCGTACGCCTGCTGCCCGAGTCTCCCGTGCGCAAGGGACGGCCCTGGGACGCCGTCAGCGCGGTGCTGTCGGTGCTCGGGATCCTGGCGTTGGCGTGCGGGCTGAAAGAGGCAGGTTCGGGCAGTCTGATGCCGCTGTGGGCGGCCGTGCTGGTGTTCCTGGCCGGGCTCGCGCTGCTGGTCGTGTTCGTCCGGCGGCAGACCCGGCTGCGGGTCCCGCTGCTGGAGGTCGGGCTGTTCCGGCGGCGCGAGTTCACGACCGGTGTGGCCGGCGTGCTGCTCGGCGTGTTCGCGCTGGTGGGGCTGCAGCTCATGCTCGCCCAATACCTGCAGCTCGTGCTGGGCGACAGTCCGCTGCGTGCCGCGGTCAGGATGTTGCCGCTGGTGTTGTCGGCCATCGTCGGCGGGCTCGCCGCGGCCCACATCCTGCCCAAGGTCGGCATGCGGGCCACGATGAGCGGCGGCCTCGGGCTCGTCGCGCTGGCCCTGACCCCCACGCTGAGCTGGGGCGTCGAGGGTCACCCCGTGATGCTGGCGATCTGCTTCGTCGGCATCGGGTTCGGCGTCCAGGTGGCGCTGCTGGCCGCCTCCGACACGATCATGACCTCTGCCTCGGAGTCCCAGGCGGGCGGCGCCGCGGCCATCGAGGAGACCGCGTACGAGCTGGGCGCGGGCATGGGCGTGGCCGTGCTCGGCACGATCACCACGATCGTCTACGCCCCCGGACTGCCTGCCGTGCCCGGAGTGTCCGAGGGCGGCATGGACAAGGCCAGGCAGTCACTCGCCGCCGCCGCGCACGTCGCGGACGAGGTCGGCGGCAGCGCGGGCGGTGCGCTGCTCGACGCCGCCCGGTGGGCCTTCGTCAACGCCCTGCACACGACCGTGGTCGTGAGCGTCGTTCTGCTGAGCCTGACCGCCGTAGCGGTGGCCATGCTGCTCAGCCGTGATTGAGGTGTGCCATGTCCCCGTTAGGGCAGACAATTACCGTGAAACAGGTCCTTCGTGATCTTGCCGCATTAGTCGCCCGCGTCGGCGTGGGCGGTATTTTCTTCGCCAACGGCTGGACCAAGCTGGAAGACGGTCTGATCAACACCGGGGCGAAGTTTCTCGAGCAGGGCGCGCCCGCTCCCCAAGCCTGGGCCACGGTCACGATGCTCGCCGAACTCATCGGCGGCGCGTTACTGATCGCCGGGCTCGCGGTCTCCGCCACCGGGCTCATCCTGTTCGCCGAGGCCCTGGCGGTGTTCCTGGTGGCGCCACCGCTCAATCCGATCAGCATGAACGAGCTGATCCTCCTGGGCGCGGCGTCCCTCCTGCTCGCCGTCGTCGGTGCCGGGCGGGTGTCGGTGGATCACATGGTGGTGATCCGGCGGAGGGAGTCGGAGGCGGCGGAGGAGTTCGCCGCCGACAACGAGGCGGACCAGGTCATCGCCTCGCTCCGCGCCCCGGACACGTCCGCCCCGGCCAAGGCTCCGGAGGACGAACCGCCTTCGGAGGCGTCACCGACCGACGACACGGCCCCGCACCCCCGCCCCCGCGGCCAAGCGGCCGAACCCAAGCGGGGCGACGACCCGGCATCCGCTCCGGCGCCGGGTGACACGCTGGTGGCGGGCCGCAAGAAACCCGCCCCCCGCGGTCGCCGCCCCACCGCCGACTGACCCACTCTCGCGAGATCGGCGTCCCCGCCCGCCCGGGCCGTGCTCCAGCCGCCCGCCGTCATGGGCGGCGCGACCACGGGCCGAGCCGAGTGCGGGGCCCGGCCGACGTGCCCGGAGCCCGGCTCAGGCGGCCGGGGCGGTGGCGCGTTCGCGGGACCTCCTCAGGGCGCCCTGCGTGAGAGCGATGGCGGCGAGGATGATGACCGCGCCCACGGGCTGGTTCCAGCTGATCGTCTCACCCAGCACCACCACGCCGGACGCCGCCGCGAACACCGGCAGCAGGTACGTCACCGTCGACGTCGTCGTCACCCCCGCCCGCGCCTGCACCCAGTACAGCAACAGATACGCCAGCCCCGTTCCGAGCCCGCCGAGGGCCGCCAGGCTCCACCACACCGAGGCAGGCGCACCGAAGTCCACCAGCGGTACCCCCGCCACCACCGTGATGGCGGCGAGCTGGAAGGTCCCCGCGACGAGCTGCCCGGCCGCCAGCGCCACAGCGGGCTCAGGACGGCGCCCGGTGATGAATCGCCCCATGTACGCGCCCCCGACCCCGTAGCACAACGCCGCCCCGAAGCAGGCCAGGCTGCCGCCCAGTTGCCCGCCGTCCATCGGCTGCCACACCCCGAGCACTACCATGACCCCGGCGAATCCCAGCCCGAGCCCCGTCACCCGTCCGGGCGTCGATCGCTCGGCACGCAGCATGAGCGTGAAGGCCAGCGTGCAGAGCGGCGTCGTGGCGTTCCAGATCGCGGCCACCACCGACGAGACGTACTGCTCGCCGTACGCGAACAGCGTGAAGGGGAGCGTGGTGAGCACCACGGACGCGATGAGGAAGTGTCCCCAGAGGCGGGGATCGCGGGGGAGCGACCGCCGGGAGATCGCGAGCGCGACGAGCAGGACGGCGGCCCCGATGGCCATCCGGCCGAACGACACCTGCAGCGGATGCAGCGATCCCACCGCGACCTTGATGAAGAAGAAACTGTTGCCCCAGATGGCCGCCAGCACCAGGAATCCCGGCAGCCACCCCGTCACGGTCTTGCTCCGCACGTACGCCTCCCGTTGATGAACCATCGAGAGCGTAGTGATCGGAGCGCCGGAGCACGTAGGGATATATCCCTATTTCGGGGCCTCAGATCACGCAGACGCGTATGGCTATCCTGAGCGGCGGGAGAGGGGGTGCGGATGGCCGGGGCTCGGCGGGCACGGGCGACGGTGCGTGACGTCGCCGCCGAGACGGGGCTGTCCATCGCCACGGTGTCCCGGGTGCTCAACGGCGGCGCCAACGTCGCGCCCCACACCCGCGAGCTGGTGCTGCGCGCCGTCGGCAAGCTCGGCGACCAGGCGCCCAGACCGCGCACCGGCCCGGGGGCCGACGCCGTGCCCGGGGCCGTGTATGTCCGCTGCCCGTACGTGCTCACCGACTATTTCGGGCTGATCGTCTCCTCAGTGGGGGAGACGATCGAGCTGCACGGCCGTCAGATGGTCCTCGGCGCGGGCGAGGCCGGCCAGGGCGCCGCAGTGCTGCCCGGCCTGCCGGACCGGCCAGGTGTCGCCGGCGCGATCCTGATCCTGCCTCCTGAGCGGGGCGACGAGCTCGTACGCCTGCGCGACCGTGGTTTCCCGTTCGTGGTGATCGACCCGAGCACCCCGGCGCCGAAGGACGTCCCCGCGGTGTCGGCCGCCCATTTCGCGGGCGCGCGGGCCCTGATGGCGCACGTCGTCGGGCTGGGCCACCGCAGAGTCGGGATCATCGGCGGCCCGGTGGCGTGGTTGTCCAGCGAGGCCAGGCTGGCCGGCTACACCGCCTCGCTGGCCGACGCGGGCGTGCTGCCCGAGCCCGGCCTGCTGCGCAGCGTGCCGGAGCCGACCATCGAGCACGGTCAACGGGCGGCCGGCGAATTGCTCGACCTGCCGGAGCGGCCGACGGCGCTGGTGGCGTTCAACGACAAGATGGCGGTCGGCGCGTTGCGGGCGGCCGCCGAGCGCGGGCTGAGCGTGCCCGGCGACCTGTCGGTGGCGGGTTTCGACGACATCGACGTCAGCCGGGCGACATCGCCGCCGCTCACCACAGTCCGCCAGCCCTTGCAGGAGATGGGCCGGATGGCGGTCACGCTGCTCATGCGCCTGCTCAGCAGGCACGCCGTGGAGGCCCTGCACGTCTCCCTGGCCACGGAGCTGATCGTCCGCGGCTCCACCGGGCCGGCCCCGCGCTGATCGTTTCATTTGTTACACGACTTGACGGCGCACTTTACTCATGTTTTTCTAAGTAAAGTTTCTTGTCTGTTTCATTTGTTTCAAAGGCATCACCCCCCAGCCAGAAAGGACTCAGCCATGTCCAGAATCCTTCTCGCGCTGGCCTGCGCCGCCGCCTTATGGCTGGCCGCGCCCGCCCCGGCGCTCGCCGCCGGCGAGCAGGTGAACATCTGGCTCACCACCACCTCCGACTCCGGAGGCCGGAACGTCACCCGCGGCCTGCAGCAGCAGAGCCCCATCACCTTCGGTCCCGCGGGCGGCAGCGCCAATCACACGATCACGGTCAACGAGAGCACCACGTACCAGCAGTTCGAAGGCGGCGGCGCGTCGATCACGGACACCACTGCTTATCTGCTGCGCGGCGGCCCCGTCAGCGCGGCCACCCGGGACGCGGTGATGCGCAAGCTGTTCTCCCCGGCCGACGGCATCGGCCTGTCGTTCGTCCGCAACCCGATCGGCGCCTCCGACCTGTCCCGTCCCGGCATGGTCTCGCTCGACGACACCTGCTGCGACCTGAACGACTTCGGCGCCAACGGCTACGACACGAACGTCCGCCTGCTGACCGCCCAGGCCAAGCAGCTCAACCCGGCGCTGCGGGTCAAGGGCGTGCCGTGGAGCGCCCCGGGCTGGATGAAGGACAACGGCCGGATGGACCAGATGGGCTGGTTGAAGTGGGAGTACTACGGCATGTACGCCCAATACCTGGTCAAATACGTACAGAGCTACCAGGCCGCCGGCATCCCGGTGAACTACATCTCGGTCCAGAACGAGCCCAATTGCTGCCAGGCCGCCAACCCGCCGGCCATGAACTACCCGGGCATGTCCTGGAACGCCTCGGGCCTCATCGAGTTCACCAAGAACTTCGTCTACCCGGCCTTCCGCGCCGCCGGGATCACCACGAAGGTCCTCGTCCACGACTGGAACTACGGTGACTACGGCCAGATCGGCAGCCCGATCCTGGCCGACGCGGCGCTGCGCAACGACCCGCTGTTCGGCGGCATCGCCTGGCACGGCTACTGGGGCGACCCGGCGGTCGGCACGCAGGTGCACGATCAGTACCCGTCGGTACCGCAGTTCAGCACCGAGCACTCGGGTGGCACGTGGATCGCCAACCAGCACAACGAGGACATGGCCGACATCGTGACCTACGCCCGCAACTGGAGCCGCAGCCTGGTCAAGTGGAGTCTGGCGCTCAACCAGTTCATGGGCCCGCACAACGGCGGCTGCGGCACCTGCACCGGCCTGATCACGATCCAGGAGGGTGGCGACCGCGCCGGACAGGTCGACTACACGATCGAGTACTACACGACCGGCCACCTCACCAAGTTCGTCAAGCCGGGCGCGTACCGGATCGCCTCGACCGCGAACGGCACGGTCCAGAACGTCGCCTGGCGCAACCCCGACGGCTCCAAGGCCCTGATCGCCCACAACGGGGGCGCGTCGGCCCAGTCGATCAGGGTCGACTGGGGCGACCAGTCCTTCGTGTACACGCTGCCCGCCCGCACCACCGCCACCTTCACGTGGTCCGGCGGCCAGGGCACGAGCGGCGGGCCGATCATCGGCCTGGCCGGCAAGTGCATCGACGTGGCCGGCGGCAGCAGCGCCGACGGCACCCCCGTCCAGCTCTACACCTGCAACGGCACGCCCGCCCAGCAGTGGACCCGCCCCGGCGACGGCACGCTGCGCGCGCTCGGCAAATGCCTCGACGTGGTCGGCCACGGCACCGCCGACGGGAGCAAGCTGCAGCTGTGGTCGTGCGGCGGCGGCGCCAACCAGCAGTGGACCTACACCTCGGGCCGCGACCTGGTGAATCCGGCCGCGGACAAGTGCGCCGACGTCACCGGCAACACCAGCGCCGACGGCACCCGTCTGCAGATCTGGACCTGCACGGGTGCCGCCAACCAGAAGTGGACCCTCTGACAGGAGCGGGCCCGGTTCACATGCCTGCTGTGAGCCGGGCCACCGTCCGCATCTTGTTCATCGCGTCCAGCGCCGCCACCTTGTACGACTCCGCCAGCGTCGGATAGTTGAACACCGCGTTGACCAGGTAGTCCACGGTCCCCCCGCACCCCATCACGGTCTGCCCGATGTGCACCAGCTCCGTCGCCCCCGTGCCGAACACGTGCACGCCGAGCAGCCGCCGGTCCTCGGAGGACACCAGCAGCTTGAGCATCCCGTACGAGTCGCCGATGATCTGCCCCCTGGCCAGTTCCCGGTAGCGCGAGATGCCCACCTCGAACGGGATCTTTTCCCGGGTCAGCTCGTCCTCCGACTTCCCGACGAAGCTGATCTCCGGGATCGTGTAGATCCCGATGGGCGGCAGGTCGGCCAGTTCCTCGACCGGCTCGCCGCATGCGTGCTGGGCGGCCACCCGGCCCTGTTCCATCGAGGTGGCCGCCAGCGCGGGGAAGCCGATCACATCGCCGACGGCGTAAATGTGGGGGACGGGCGTGGCGTAGTTGTCGTCCACCGCGATCCTGCCACGCGCGTCGGCGGCCAGGCCCGCCGCCTCCAGGCACAGTTCTGAGGTCTTGCCCTGCCGCCCCGCCGAGTACATGACGCAGTCGGCCGGGATCTTCTTGCCGCTCTCCAGCAGGGTCAGCGCACCTCCTGGGCGACGCTCGACGGCGGCCACGTTCTCGCCGAACCTGAAGGTCACGGCCAGGTCCCGCAGGTGGTACTTCAGCGCCTCGACGATCTCCAGGTCGCAGAACTCCAGCATGCGCTCGCGCCGCTCCACGACCGTCACCTTGGTGCCGAGGGCGGCGAACATGGAGGCGTACTCGATGCCGATGACCCCGGCCCCCACCACGACGAGCGTCTCGGGCACCCGCTCCATGTGCAGGATCGCGTCGGAGTCGATGACGGTACTCTCGTCGAACTCGACGCTGTCCGGGCGGGCCGGCGACGTGCCGGTGGCGATCACGACCTTGTCCGCGGTGACCTTCTTCTCCGTGCTCTCGTCGTCGTCGTGGACGATCCCGATCGTGTGCGGGTCCAGGAACCTGCCGGTGCCGTGCAGGACGGTCACGTGGTTGCGGGCGAGCTGGCTGCGGATGACCTGGATCTCCCTGCCGATGACGTGCTGCGTGCGCATCCCCAGGTCCGCGACCGTGATCTCCTCCTTGACGCGGTAGCTGGCGCCGTACAGCTCGCGCTGGTTGAGGCCCGTGAGGTAGAGGACCGCCTCCCGCAGGGTCTTGGAGGGGATCGTGCCCGTGTTGATGCACACGCCGCCGATCATGTGCCGTTTCTCGACTATCGCGACGCGCTTGCCGAGTTTCGCCGCCGCGATCGCGGCCTTCTGCCCACCAGGTCCGGAACCCAGGACCACAACATCAAAGTCCGCCACACCGTACAGTCTGGGGGCGGCGTGTTAACGAGGAAAGACCTGTCTGGGAGACTCCGACGTATGTTGCGCGCTTTCACCCAGGTCGATGTGTTTCCCGCCACTCCGTACCTCGGCAACGCGCTCGCGGTCGTGCTGGACGGCGAGGGGCTGAGCACAGAGGAGATGCAGCGGTTCGCCAAGTGGACGAACCTGGCCGAAACCACCTTCCTGCTGCCGCCCACCGCTCCCGAGGCCGACTACCGGGTACGGATCTTCACCACGGAGACCGAGCTGCCCTTCGCCGGGCACCCGACGCTGGGCTCCTGCCACGCCTGGCTGGAGGCCGGGGGCGTGCCCCGCGCCGAAGGGCAGATCGTCCAGGAGTGCGGTGCCGGGCTGGTACGGCTGCGCAGGATCGACGGGCGGCTGGCGTTCCAGGCGCCGCCGCTGGTGCGCTCGGGACCCGTGGAGCAAGAGCTCGTCGAGCGGATCGCCGATTCTCTCGGGATCGAGCGCGGCGACATCGTGGCCGCGGAGTGGGCGGACAACGGTCCCGGCTGGGTCGGCGTGCTGCTCGCGGACGCCGACTCGGTGCTCGCGCTGCGGCCGGGTCCGGTGCCGTGCGAGGTGGGCGTGGCGGGGCCGTACCCGGAGGGTGCGACCTGCGCGTTCGAGGTGCGAGCCTTCATCCCGCACCGGGGCTCCACCGTGGAGGACCCGGTGACCGGCAGCCTGAACGCCTCCTTGGCCCAGTGGCTGCTGCGCGCCGGCCGGGCCAAGGCTCCTTACGTGGCCGCCCAGGGCACCGCGATCGGGTATGACGGACGGATCCATATCTCCGCCGGCTCGCCGGACGACGTCTGGGTGGGCGGCGCGGTCATCACGTGCGTCACCGGCCGGGTCGAGTTGTGAACCGCACCTCGTCGCCCGGCCTGAGCTGAGCGGCGACCGCCAGATCCGCGGCGCGTACGACGGCGATCACCGGATAGCCGCCGGTCGGCGGGTGGTCGGCCAGGAACACGATGGGCTGCCCGCTCGGCGGCACTTGGACCGCCCCGGCGACCATGCCCTCGCTCGGCAGCTCGCCCTCCTTCGCCCGGGCCAGCTCCGGCCCGCGCAGGCGCACGCCGACGCGGTTGCTGTCCTGGCTCACGGTGTACGGGCGCGCGCACATCTCCTCGAGCGCCTCATGTGCGAACCAGTCGTCGCGCGGCCCCGGCAGCACCCGCAGCACGGCCGGCCGCGGCTCCGGCAGCGGCGCCAGGTCCACCGAGATCACGCCCTCCGGCCGGCCCACCGGCAGCAGCGTGCCCGCCCGCAGCGGCTCGGGACCCAGCCCTGACAGGGAGTCGGTGGACCGGCTGCCGAGCACCGGCTCGACCGCGATCCCGCCGCGCACCGCCAAATACGTCCTCAGCCCCCACTCGGGCATCCCCAGCCGCAGCTCAGCCCCCTCAGGAACCCAGAACGGCACCCCCATGCCCGCGCCCTGGACGGGACCGGCCGGCACCGCCGCCCCAGCCAGCGCCACCCACGCCCCCGCGCGGAACCGCAGCCGCGCCATGCCGAACGTCAGCTCGATCCCCGCCGTCCCCTCGGCGTTGCCCACGAGCCGGTTCGCCAGCCGCAGGCTCGCTGCGTCCGCCGCCCCCGAGTGCGGCACCCCGAGGTGGGCATAACCGGGCCTTCCAAGATCCTGAACGGTCGCGTACGGACCCGGCGCCAGTACCTCGATCATGCCCGCTCGAACCGCACACGCATGCCAGGACGGAACAACGAGGGCGGGTCAGCCTCCACGTCCCACACCCGCATGGACGTGCGCCCCAGCAGCCGCCACCCGCCGGGCGAGGCACTCGGATAGACCGCCGAATACGGCCCCGCGATCGCCACCGACCCGGCGGGCACCGACGTGCGCGGCGTGTCCAGCCTGGGCGTCTGCAGCACCGGGTCCAGCCCGGTGAGGTAGGCGAACCCGGGCGCGAACCCCAGCCACCCCACCACCAGCTCACGCCCCGCATGCCGGTCGATCACCTCAGCGACGGAGATCCCGGCCAGTGCCGCCACGGAATCGAGATCCGCGCCGTCATAGACCACGGGAATCGTCACGACCGGACCCTCGACTGCCCCGGCCCGCTCCTTGCCGCGCTCCCGCGCGACGAGCGCCTCCAGCCGCGCCCGCAGCCGTGCCTGGTCCGCGCCCGGAGCCACGAGCAGGACGGTGTCCGGTCCCGGCACGATCTCCACGACCCCTTCGGGCCGGTCCTCCCGCAGCGCCGCGTCCAGCCGGTGCGACAGTTCCAGAGAGCCCGTCTCCACGAGCAGCCCGTGCTCCCCGGCCGTCCGGATCACGCGAACGCCTGCAGGACCACCCCGGCCGTCAGCAATGCGTCCCGCACCCCCTGTGCCAGCCGGACGGCGTCAGGCGTGTCTCCATGGACGCAGATGGAACGGGCGGACATCGGTACGGAACTCCCGTCCACGGCCGTCACAGAGCCTTCCACGGCCATCTGGAGGGCACGCTGGGCCACCACCGCGGGGTCGTGGAGCACGGCGCCCGGCTCCCTGCGCGGGACGAGCGTCCCGGCAGAGGTGTACGCGCGGTCGGCGAACGCCTCGTTCACCGTCGGCACGCCCTCGGCCGCCGCCACCTTGTGCACGACCGAGCCCGGCAACGTGAGCACCGGCAAGGAGGGGTCGTAGTCGGCCACAGCGTCGATCACCGCCGCCGCCTGGACCTCGTCGCGGACGATCCGGTTGTAGAGCGCGCCGTGCGGCTTGACGTACGACACCCGGCCGCCCATCGCCCTGGCGATGCCGTCCACGGCCGCGAGCTGGTAGAGGACCTCGGCGCACAGCTCCTCGGGCTCGACGTCCATCTCCCTGCGGCCGAAGTGCGCCAGGTCGCGGTAGGACACCTGGGCCCCGATCGTCACGCCCCGGTCCACGGCCGCGGCGCAGGTGCGCCTGATCGTGACGGGATCGCCGGCGTGGAAGCCGCAGGCCACGTTGGCGCTCGTGACGATGTCGAGCAGCGCGAGGTCGTCGCCGAGGCGCCAGATGCCGAAGCCCTCGCCCAGGTCCGCGTTGAGGTCGATCACCATGGCACCATCATGGCAACTCTCCGTCATCTTGGCGCCTCATCTCGGCGCGACGAACAGTGTCTGAGTCGCCGTGCCCACCTGACCGCTCCCGTCGTACAGGGTGGAACGGGTCAGTCCGCGGCCGGACGGGCCGATGACGGTCTCGGCGTCCATACATATCCACTCGCCCTCGGGGGAGCGGAACAGGGAGATCGTCAGGTCCACGTTCACGAACACGTGGGTGGTGAAGTCGACGGCGAAGCTGACGCCGTTGCCGCTGTCGGCGAACACCGCCAGCCGCTCGAGCGAGGTCATCTCCTCGCCCTCGACCAGCGGGATCGTCAGCCTGCCCCACACCGTGGCCGGGCCGAGCTCCATGGGGCCGCCGGCGACGAACCGCCAGTCGAGCGCCTTGCCGTACCCGAACCCGGAGCCCAGCCACGAGCGCGCGTGTTCCTCCGAGCGCGGCGGCACGGGAGCGGGCGGGCCGGGGACCGGCGTCGCGGGCGTGCCGGCCTCGCGGAGCTCGCGGATCCGCCAGGCGCTCGCCCTCGCGTACTCGCGGCCGCCGGACGACACGCTCGCCGTGAGGCATTGGACGCGCTTGCCGTCGCGCGCCACGTCGGTCGCGATCTCCAGCTCGGCCACCGGCACCGGCGCGAACACGTCCACCACCAGCCTGGACAGCTCCAATCCCGGGCGCGGCGCCGTGCGGGCCAGCTCGTGGACGATGAGCGCGGTGACCGGGCCCATGTGCTGGGTGGCCGGGTCCCAAGGGCCCTGCGTGTGCTCCGAAGCCAGGTAGCGGCCCTCAGCTAGGCGGGCGTACATCGACATAGAAGAGAGATTTTAGATAGAAATTCTAGATTTCGTCGGGGATGTCGGCGATGTCGTCGAGGGCCGCGGCCAGCTCGTCGGGGTCGCCGCCGATCCGCTCGGCGATCTCGATCAGCACATGGAGCACGTCGTGGCGGTCGTGGCCGAGGTCGAGCAGGCGCTGCGCGGCCTCCCACAGCTGCGGCGGGTCGCCCTCCCACAGCCGGGTGGCGATCTCCTCGTGCCAGGCCAGGTGCTCCTGATCGATCGTGCCGCCGTGGTCGATCTCGAGTAAGGTGCGCCGGTCCGCCTCGTCGGCCGGGTTGAGCCGGTCGAGCTCGATGCCGTTGTGCGTGCCCTGCAAATAGGGGAACGCGAAAACCCGCCTGGCCAGCGCCGACAGGTCGCCGTCCGGCAGCAGCCGCTCCAGCAGCACCCGGTCGAGCCCGAACGACGTCGGATCCCGATAGGCCTCAGGGAACTTGCCCGTGGCCTCCCACACGGCGTCCAGCGTGGCCTTGAGGCCCTGCTCGGGCAGGTCCGTGCGATGCGCGGCGAAGCGCACCCACGCCGACAGCACGTGGGGCATCGCCTCCTGCTCGGTCACGCTCAGCATCACCTTGCGCGGCAGCCAGTCCAGCAGGAACGTCTCGCACTTGGTCGGGCTGACCCGCAGCGGCCGGTTGAAGTCCTGCTCGCAGCCGTAGTCGATGATGTGGTCGGCGCACTGGGAGGCGGCCGAGGGGTCCGACAGGTGCTCGGCCGCGTCCGAGGCCAGGAACTCCGCCGCCAGCATGGCCCGCCGTTCGCGGCTGTAGGGGGCCTCGATGTGCAGCGGGGCCGGGCGCTTGCGGCCGGGTGGCAGCGCCTTGAGCCGGGCGCGGGCGAAGGCGTGGTAGGCGCTGTAGCTGTCGCTCACCGGGGGCGGCGTCTTGGGCTCCCTGGTGGCCTTCATCGCCGACTCGAGCAGCGCTCTGGCCTGCTCGGGCTGGATCTCCTCGAACAGCAGCATCGGGTTGCCCGCCGCCTCGGCCCTGGCTTGCTCGATGAGCTTGTCGACCTGAGAGGACACCCAGGCGTCGCGGGCCATGCCGCTCATGTTGTAGTCGACGACCATGACCAGCGCGTGCCGGTCCGTCAGCTGCGATGTTTCGTTCCAGCGGTAGGCGAAGGTGCAGATCACCGTGTCCTGGTCGCCGTAGGCGTCGCGGGAGACGTAGCAGCCTGCGGGCTTGACGGCGCCGACCTTGTCGGCCCAGCCGGGCCTGGCCACCCCGGACTCCATCATCGCCAGCGCGGCGCCCTCGGCCTTGGCGCCCTGGCGGGCGGTGCCCAGATACGCCAGGCAGATGAGCAGCGTCAGCGAGGCCGGCGTGCCGGCCTTGGCGGCGTAGTCGACGAGCCCCTCGCCGAGCACCTGCTCCACGTCGCCGCCCCTGACACGCCTGCCCCACCAGGCTCCGATCATGTCGGAGACCATCAGCTCCGCGTCCAGGGGGGTGCGTACGGCGAGCAGCTCGCGGGCCGCCTGCACCATCTCCTTGAACACGTCGTCTGGAGGGGTGCTCTCCCGGGGATCTCGTCGGTGTCGGCGCACACCCTCACTCTCTCGTATTCCAGGCGCAAACGGCGCGGAGATCTCGGCCTGGTGACCCCGATGTTATCGGGGTCCCGTCGTGCCGGAGGCGCATATGGGCAGTGTGCCTGAGGCCGATATGGGGCGCATATAGGGCACTGTGCCGGAGGCGCATATAGGGCGCCGTCCGGGAGGCGGGAGTAGGAGTGCCGTGCCGGGGGCGCGCGAGTAGGGGCTGTGCCCGGGGCGCTGCGCCCTGGGCGCGCCGTGCGGCGCTGCTGCGCGGCTATCGCAGGCCGCGCGGCGGAGGCGCCGAGTTGACGATGGCGAGCAGGTGCTCGCGCGCGATGCGTTCCACGATCTCGGGCGTCGCGGAGATGCCGAGATGCTGGGCGCACGCGCACACGTCCGCGACACAGCGGTCGATCGTGTCCACGGGTACGGTCAGGAACTCTTCGGCCAGCCTGAGACTGACCGGCTCCCGCAGGAACCGTGTGGCCAGAGCGAGCATAGATGTGAGATTCCTCTGGAGACCCAGGGGCAAACCCCCAGGAATGTCTGCAGGGCGACTTGCGCTCTCATTTCACCTTTTCTCGGGCGTGTGTCAAGCCTCCTCGGGGGCTGTGTTCACGTCACCGCGTGCCCATTCATGCGAAGCTGTCTCCATGCGCATCCAGCTCGCCCAGCAAAGCGAGGCAGACGAGCTCCTCGGCCGCAACCCGCTCGCCCTGCTCGTCGGCATGCTCCTCGACCAGCAGATCCCCATGGAGTGGGCGTTCACGGGGCCATACACCATCTCCCAGCGGCTGGGGCACGACCTCACGGCCGCGGAGATCGCCTCGTATGATCCTGAGGCGTTCGCCGCGCTGCTCGCCGAGAAGCCGGCCGTGCACCGCTACCCCAAGTCTATGGCGGCCAGGGTCCAGCAGCTCGCGGCCTACCTTGTCGAACACTACGACGGACAGCCGGAGAAGATCTGGGCGGATGCCGCGGACGGCAAAGAGTTGCTGAAACGACTCATGACCCTTCCGGGATACGGCAAACAGAAAGCCCAGATTTTTTTGGCATTGCTGGGGAAGCAGTTGGGGGTCCAGCCATCAGGCTGGCGTGAGGCAGCCGGAGCCTACGGCGAGGAGGGGTCACACCGATCGGTCGCCGACGTCGTCGACGCCGAGAGCCTGGTCCGCGTGCGTGCCGCCAAGCAAGAGGCCAAGCGCGCGGCGAAGGCCGAGTAGCTGCGCTGTAACCTGATCTTGCTGCGCGACGTGGAGCGATTTTGACAGGATGCGTTGACCTTAGAGGCGACCGGGCCGCGGCGGGGGCTTCCGTCCGCACATGCCCATCGCCGATGATGTACTGCAGAATCCGGTCGCCCGGAGCTGCGCTACGCCGATACACGACTATGGAGATGTGCCGCGTGGGAGACCCTGGCACGCGACGGAGGTGCCGACCATGAGCGCCGAGACCTCCGTTCCCCGTCCCCGGGAGTCGGATGTGGACATCTCAGACTCCGCCCTCTTCCAGGGCTTGCTGTCGGAAGCCGAGTTCGCCTTCGCGTTCTTCGACGGCGACACCCGCGTCCAGCGAGTCAACGACGTGTTCTGCGACGTCGTCGGCGTGCCCGCCGAGCGCATGCTCGACCGGCAGCCCGTCGAAGTGCTCGCCGCCGACCTCAGCCAGATCATCACCCACGCCGTGCAGGCCGTCATCGAGACCGACGCGCCGGTCACCGAGGGCCGCGTGCGCGTGCGGTCGGCGGAGGGCGACACCAGGCACTGGTCGCTGTCGTTCTCGCCGGTCCACGACGAGGCAGGCGAGCTGCAGGCGATCGCGCTGGTCGGGCTGGACGTGACCGAGAGCCGCCAGACCGAGGAGGCGCTGCGCCGCAGCGAGGAGCGCTACCGCTCGCTGGTGGAGGCGCAGTCCCAGCTGGTCTGGATCACCTCGCCCACCGGCGCGGTCGTGGAGGACGCCCCGCAGTGGCGCGCCATCACCGGCCAGGGCTTGGAGGAATACCTCGCCAACGGCTGGCTGGAGGTCGTCCACCCCGAGGAGCGCCAGCAGACCGAGGAGGCCTGGCGCGAGGCGCTGCGCGGGCGGACCATGTTCGAGTGGAACTACCGGGTGCGCACCCGGGCCAGCGGCTACCGCCACTTCGAGGTGCGGGCCGTGCCGATCATCAGGCACGGCAGGGTCGTCGAATGGGTCGGCGCCAACACCGACGTCACCCCTCAGCGCGAGGCAGAGGAGATGCGCGGCAGGCTGACCGACCAGCTCGGCGCCGCCGCCCTGCGCACCGCCAGGCTCCAAGGCGCCACCGCCATGCTGGCCGAGGCGCTGACCGTCGAGCAGGTGGTGCAGGTAATCATCGACGTGGGCCGCACCGCCCTGGCCGCGGACCGCTCGGCCGTGGCGCTGCTCGACACCGACCGCGCGGCGCTCAAGCTGATCAACGGCGAGGGCATCCCCGAGGCGTCCGGCGCCTTCGGCGAGGAGATCCCGCTAGCCAGCTCCAGTGTGATGACCATGGCCGTCAACAGCCGCAGGCCCGTGTTCGCCGAGTCGACCGACAGCCTCAAGGCGCAGCTGCTCGAGGCCGGAGGCGACGAGGAGGTCCTGGCCAACTACCTGGCCACCAGCGATGAGCGGGCCTGGGTGGGGCTGCCGCTGCTGGCCGCAGGGCGGGCGCTGGGAGCGCTCCGATTCTCCTTCACCCGGCCGGTGAAGATCTCCCAGGAGGACGGCGTCTTCCTGGAGGCGCTGGCCGGCCAGTGCGC
Organism: Nonomuraea sp. 3N208; assembly: GCF_052245935.1. Lineage (NCBI taxonomy): Bacteria > Bacillati > Actinomycetota > Actinomycetes > Streptosporangiales > Streptosporangiaceae > Nonomuraea > Nonomuraea sp. 3N208. The sequence continues at coordinate 185,918 of NZ_JBQQBR010000015.1, forward strand.
GCTGGCGGTCGAGCGGGCCACCCTGTTCGAGCGCGAGCACCGCACCGCCGAGACGCTCCAGCGCAGCCTGCTTCCTGACCGCCTGCCCGTGGTCAAGGGCCTGGAACTGGCCCAGCGCTTCCGCTCGGGCAGCCGCCACGTCCAGGTCGGCGGTGACTGGTACGACGCCTTCGTGCTGCAGGACGGGCGCGTGGCGGCCGTCGTCGGCGATGTCATGGGCAAGGGCGTCAAGGCCGCGGCGGGGATGGGCCGCATCCGCAACGCCATGCGGGCGCTGGCGCTGACCAACCCGCCGCCCGCGGCCGTGCTCACCGGCCTGGACCGCGTCTTCGAGGCCACCGAAGAGGAAGAGCAGGTCACGACCCTTGCCTACATGGTCGTGGAGCCCGTGACCGGTGAGGGCACGCTGGCCCTGGCCGGCCACCCGCCGCCCGTGCTGGTCTCTCCCCAGGGCACGGCGATCCTGTGCGACGCCGAGCCCGGCACTCCGCTAGGCTGGCCGACCAGCCGCAGGCAGTTCCGGTTCGTGGTGCCGCCCGGCCATACCGCCGTGCTCTACTCCGACGGTCTCGTGGAGAACAGGAAGCGCGGGCTGGATGCCGGACTCGCCGAACTTTGCAGTGTTGTGACAGAAGCGCCGCCTGAGGTCGTAAGTAGTCCGCACATGTTGCTGGACTTCCTGGTTGACCGGATGTTGTCTGGATATGAACAGGATGATGACGTTACTGCGCTAGCAATTCACGTCCCGCCAGCCACGAAGAGTGACTGAATGAAACAGTCATAACGGTTGCTTTCGGGTATCAGTGCCCCGCTTACGTACGCACTACTGTCTGGGTCGGCCTAGGGTGGAGGTCAACCGCCGGGAGGTGGCCGTATGGAGTGCGGGGTCGTGCCACAATGCTGTGCAGGTCCGTCGCGGTCCGCACGGCCTCACTGATCTCCGAGAGAGGGAGCAGCCCCCCAGCGGGCATCTGGGTCCATTGTCGCCACGCGTTCGTTCGAGAGGTGTTCGTGTCGCCTGCAAGTTCGACTCGCTCGAAGCCACAAGAGCTGAACGAGCCCGTCATTCAGCGACTGCTCGAGCGTGGGCGCTCGCAGGGTTTCCTCGAGTCTGAGGATGTCCGTCAGGCCTTCGAGGAGGCGGACATCCCCATGTCGCACGCCGCCGCGTTCTTGCGGAACCTCAGCAAAGAGGGCGTGACCGTGGTGGTGACCGCCGCGGATTCGGCTGCGCCGAAGAAGTCTCGTGGTCCAGCAAAGCGCCGCACCGCCGCCCCCGTCAAGACCAAGACGGCGGCGGCCGCCAAAGAGCAGCAGCCCGAGACCGTGACCGCGGTCGTGGGCGCAACTGAAGCCGAGCCGGCCGCCAAGAAGGCGGCCCCTGCGAAGAAGGCCGCTCCGGCGGCCAAGAAGGCCGCGGCACCCGCCGCCGCCAAGAAGGCCGAGCCGAAGAACGCTGGGCCTGCCGAGACCAAGCCGAAGGCGTCCGAGGCCACCGACTCGGACGACGACGAGGACATCGAGCTCGACGGCGACGTGGAGCTGGAGGAGCTCGAGGACATCGAGGTCGACGACGAGGTGATCGTCGCCGAGGAGCCCGAGGCCGCGGCCGACTCCGACTCCGACGACGAGACCGACGAGGAGCCCAAGCCCTCTGAGATCGCGGCGACGGAGAAGACCGAGGACGAGGTCCTCATCCTGTCCGACGACGACGATGACGCCCCGGTCGCGCAGGTCGCAGCCGCCGGCGCCACCGCCGACCCGGTCAAGGATTACCTCAAGCAGATCGGCAAGGTCCCCCTGCTCAACGCCGAGCAGGAGGTCGAGCTGGCCAAGCGCATCGAGGCTGGCCTGTTCGCCGAGGAGCAGCTGGGCGGCGACGAGACCGGCGGCCTGCCGGTCGACGTCCGGGCCGAGCTGGAGTGGATCGCCGAGGACGGCCGCCGTGCCAAGAACCACCTGCTGGAGGCCAACCTCCGGCTCGTGGTCTCGCTGGCCAAGCGCTACACCGGCCGCGGCATGCTGTTCCTCGACCTGATCCAGGAAGGCAACCTGGGCCTGATCAGGGCCGTGGAGAAGTTCGACTACACCAAGGGCTACAAGTTCTCCACCTACGCCACGTGGTGGATCCGGCAGGCGATCACGCGTGCCATGGCCGACCAGGCGCGGACCATCCGCATCCCGGTCCACATGGTCGAAGTGATCAACAAGCTGGCCCGCGTCCAGCGGCAGATGCTGCAGGACCTGGGCCGCGAGCCCACGCCGGAGGAGCTGGCTCGCGAGCTGGACATGACGCCCGAGAAGGTCGTCGAGGTCCAGAAGTACGGTCGCGAGCCCATCTCGCTCCACACGCCGCTTGGCGAGGAGGGCGACAGCGAGTTCGGCGACCTCATCGAGGACTCCGAGGCCATCGTTCCGGCCGACGCCGTCAGCTTCACGCTGCTCCAGGAGCAGCTGCACTCCGTTCTCGACACCTTGTCGGAGCGGGAGGCGGGCGTCGTCTCGATGCGCTTCGGGCTCACCGACGGGCAGCCGAAGACGCTGGACGAGATCGGCAAGGTTTACGGGGTGACCCGTGAGCGCATTCGCCAGATCGAGTCCAAGACCATGTCCAAGCTGCGCCACCCGTCCCGGTCGCAGGTGCTCCGCGACTACCTGGACTGATGAGCATCGGCTGAAAGAAGAAGCCCCGCACGGATGTCCGTGCGGGGCTCTTTTTTTGGGTTGGCTTCAAGCCGGGTCGGCGACGTGCACGTCCAGCGTCCACGGGCGGTTCGCGCGTGACGGCTCCGTCAGCGTGATGGTGTAGCCGAGGGCGTCCAGGATCTTCGCCAGCTCGTCCGGGGTGGCCGGGGTGGCGTCTTGCTGGAGGAGGGCGCGGGCGATCTCGCCACGGGTCGCCTTGGCCATGTGGCTGACGACCTTGCCGTCCCTGAACACCCGTACCGTCACCGAACGCGCGCCCGGCTGCCAGGCGGCCGCGTACGTGGCCGAGCGAAGGTCCACCACCAAGCCCGGGATCGTGTCCAGCGCCTTGGCGATCTGGGGGCGCCAGAAAGTGGCCAGCCCGCCCACGGGCGGCAGGTTGACGCCCATCGAGAGGCGGTAAGGCGGGATCCGGTCCGTGGTCCGCACGACGCCCCACAGGCCGGAGAAGATCAGAACCGACTCGGCTGCTCTGGCCTTGGCATCGGGATCCAACGTGGTGAGGCCGAGATTGTCGTAGAGCACGCCGGTGTAGAGCTCGGCGGCGGGCAGCGTGGGGGCCGTCGCCAGCGCCGTGTTCTTGGCCGGCTCGCCCGCCAGGCCGGGGGTCAGGCCGAGCACGTCGAGGGCGTCGCGGCGCTTGGAGGCCCGGATGAGCGCGGTCCGCACCCGTTTGCGGTGTTTGTCGAGCGACGGGAAGGACAAGTGCTCGATGGGCGGGCCGCTCCCCTCGGCGGCCTTCCCCTCCGACGGCGGCAACACAATCATCACGCCGTAACCCTATTCGGACGCTCGATGCTTTCCCGCCGTCCGTGGCGATGACCATGCTTTTCCGCCGTCCGTGGCGATGACCATGCTTTTCCGCCGTCCGTGGCGATGACCATGCTCTCCCACCGTCCGTGGCGATGACCATGCTCTCCCACCGTCCGTGGCGATGACCATGCTCTCCCACCGTCCGTGGCGATGACCATCATGTTTTACGGCAGGCCACGTGGGCTCCAAACGCCGACCGGGGCTGGGCTCTGTCCAGGGGGACGCTGCTGACTCGTTCAGTGGTGGGCCGCCGCTACGGCGAGACGTGGGCCGGCCGCTTCGCCGAATCGCTCGGCCTTGGCCGGATCGGCCCTCGCGGCGGTGCCGGGGGTTTCGGCATGGCCGTAGACCTGGCGGTGGGCTGGTCGCGGGGGCTGGTTAGGCTGCGTGGATGGATTTCGACATGCTTGTGCATGAGGCGTGGCCCGCCTATGAGCAGCGCGTTTACGACGGGTGGGTGTTGCGTTACGCCGGAGGCGTGACCAAGCGGGCCAACTCGGTGCTGACTCTGGGGCGGCCGGCTGATCTGGCGGGTGCCATCGAGGCGGCCGAGGGGTTCTACCGGGAGCGTGGGCAGCGGTGTGTCTTCACTGTGGGGCTGGGTGCCACGTCTGGGCTGGATGAGGAGCTGGAGGCGCGGGGCTACGAGCTGGTCGACCCGACATTCGTCATGGCCGCCGGCTCCTTCCGTCCCGATGTGCTGGAAGGGGCGGAGCTCGAGGTCAGGATCGAGGGGCGGCCGTGGCCCGGGTGGCTGGAGGCGTGGTGGGCCGTGGACGGGCGGTACGGCAGCGGGCTCGAGGACGCCGAGCGCATCTGCACCGGCGTACCGGCCTGGTATGGGGCGTACGAGGAGGACGGCGTGGCGCTGGCCGTCGGGCGGGCCGTTCCGCAGGGCGACACGCTGGGGATCTACTGCATGGCCACCCGGCCGGAGGCGCGCCGCCGCGGGCTGGCCCGTGCCGTGCTGCGGGCGCTGGCGCGGCACGCGGGCACGGCTTCGGCATACCTGGTCACCACCGCGCCCAACCAGGCCGCGCAGGCGCTGTATCGCGGCGAGGGCTTCGAGATCGCGGGCCGGTATCACTACCGGGTCCGCTGACCGCCGGGCGTCTAAAGCAGGACGACGACCCCGGGCATGCCCAGGGTCGTCGTCACTGTTACGCGATATGTGGTTATCTCATCACGACCAGCGCTGGGGTCAGCGCTCGTCGTTGGGGGCAATTGAATCGGTCTTGCTGAGTCGAGCCGACTCGTCCAGGATGTCGGCGCCCTTTTCGCGCAGCGCCGCGATGTGCTGACGCCCGTGGTGGGCGCAGAACAGCAGCTCCCCGCCTACTGGCAGGGTCGCGCGAATGTAGGCCTGGGCACCGCAGCGGTCGCAGCGGTCGAGGGCCGTCAGCGGCTTAACGGGGGCGAGAGCTCCAGTCACGTATCGCCTTTCGGGTCACCCCCGCCGAAGCGAGGATCTGGCGTCAGTCACTTGGAACAACATTTAACCGGACGTGGAGCTTCCCAACCTCCCGGTCTCTACGCCCAGAGCGGAATGTGTCCGAAAGTAATGACGATCAGCCGGTTGGTAACGGCAAACGTGTCGCCATGGCAAGCTTGTACGCGTGCGTACGGGAAGAACGGTAGGCTACGCACACGTGTTCGATGCTTAGACCCTGGGAGCTGGAGTGACGCTAGTGGAGGCGGGTTACACGGCTCGTCACCTGTCGGTGCTTGAGGGCCTCGAGGCTGTCCGCAAGCGCCCGGGCATGTATATCGGGTCGACTGACAGCCGCGGGCTCATGCACTGCCTCTGGGAGATCGTGGACAACGGCGTCGACGAGGCGCTGGCAGGGCACTGCGACCGGATCGAGGTCGAGCTCTACGCCGACGGCTCCATCGAGGTCCGCGACAACGGCCGCGGCATCCCGGTCGACATCGAGCCCAAGAGCGGACTGGCCGGTGTGGAGCTCGTCTACACCAAGCTGCACGCGGGCGGGAAGTTCGGCGGCGGCTCCTACGCCGCGTCCGGCGGCCTGCACGGCGTGGGCGCGTCCGTGGTCAACGCCCTGTCGGCGAGGCTCGACGTCGAGGTGGACAGGGACGGACGCGTTCACGAGATCAGCTTTCGCCGCGGCGTCCCTGGGATCTTCGACGGTGACGGGCCGACGGCGAAGTTCAAGAAGAAGTCCGGGTTGCGGGTCGGCGCCACGCTCCCGCGCAAGGTCACCGGCACCCGGGTGCGTTTCTGGGCCGACAAGCAGATCTTCCTGCCCGACGCCGAGGTCTCGATGGACGAGATCCACGTGCGCCTGCGGCAGACCGCCTTCCTGGTGCCCGGGCTGACCCTGGCCGTCTACGACAGCAGGCACGAGGAGCGCACCGAGGAGGAGTTCCGCTTCGACGGCGGCATCTCCGAGTTCACCGAGTTCCTGGCCCGTGACGAGCCGGTCTGCGACGTGCTGCGGCTGCAGGGCGTGGGTCACTTCCACGAGACCGTGCCGGTCCTGGACGACCAGGGCCACATGACGGCCACCGAGGTGCAGCGCGAGCTGAGCGTGGACGTGGCGATCCGCTGGGGCAAGGGCTACGAGTCCACCGTGCGGTCGTTCGTCAACGTGATCGCCACCCCCAAGGGCGGCACCCACCTGACCGGGTTCGAGCGCGGGCTGATGCGTACGATCAACGAGCTGCTACGCGAGACTCGCCTGCTGAAGAACGGCGACGACCCCGTCACCAAGGACGACATCTCAGAAGGCCTGACCGGCGTGGTCACGGTCAGAGTGCCCGAGCCGCAGTTCGAGGGGCAGACCAAGGAGGTGCTGGGCACCTCGGCGGCCACCCGTATCGTCTCCCACGTCGTCTCGCGCGAGCTCAAGGAGATCTTCACCAACCCGCCGCGCGGCTACAAGCAGCCGCTGCGGGCGGTTCTGGAGAAGATCGTCGCCGCCGCCAAGGCCCGCATCGCGGCCCGCGAGCACCGCGACAACCAGCGGCGCAAGAGTGCGCTTGAAAGCTCCGCGTTGCCCGCCAAGCTGGTCGACTGCCGCAGCGAAGGCGTGGACCGCAGCGAGCTGTTCATCGTCGAGGGTGACTCGGCGCTGGGCACCGCCAAGCTGGCCCGCGACTCGGAGTTCCAGGCGCTGCTGCCGATCCGGGGCAAGATCCTCAACGTGCAGAAGGCGTCCGTGAGTGACATGCTCAAAAACGCCGAGTGCGCCGCCATCATCCAGGTCGTCGGCGCCGGCTCCGGGCGATCGTTCGACATCGAGGCGGCTCGCTATGGCAAGGTCATCCTCATGGCCGACGCCGACGTGGACGGCGCCCACATCCGCACCCTGCTGCTGACGCTCTTCCACCGCTACATGCGGCCGATGCTGGAGGCCGGCCGGGTGTTCGCGGCCGTGCCGCCGCTGCACCGCATCGAGCTCTCCAACCCCGGCAAGGGCAAGGAGAAGTACATCTACTGCTACTCCGACGCCGAACTGCAGAGGGTGCTGCGCGACCTGGAGCGGCGCGGCAAGCGGTGGAAGGACCCAGTGCAGCGCTACAAGGGTCTGGGCGAGATGGACGCCGACCAGCTGGCCGAGACGACGATGGACCCGCGGCACCGGATCCTGCGGCGGGTGCGGATCGAGGACGCCGAAGGCGCCGAAGGCATCTTCAGCCTGCTCATGGGGAGCGACGTGGCACCGCGGCGGGAGTTCATCGTCAACAGCGCCGCCGAGGTCGACCGCGACCACATCGACGCCTAGAGGCCGCCAGGCGGCGTTCCGGTTCTTCGTCCCCGCCTTCGAGGTGCAGGGGGCGTAGGAGCCGTCTGGACGCGTTCCTGAGGCCGTCCTAGGCGCTTCGGGGGCTCGTGCGCCGTGTGAAGCCCACCGGTACGTACGAGAGGCCGACGCTCGCAGCACCGCACAAACCTCCTGAGGCGGCACGCGTTGTCGGCGCTCGTGCGGCCGGGCGCCGGGCTCAGAACTCGGAAGGGGTCAGGCGACCCGTCCGGACGTCGTAGACAGCGCCGGCCACCGGCATCTCCGCGGGCAGGAACGGGCTGGTACGGATGCGTGTCAGATCGTGGCGGAGCGCCACGTACTGGTCGGGCACCGTATGGAACTCCAAACTGCGGGTGTCCACCCCATGCTCGCTGGTCAGAGCGTGCACGTCCGAGTCCGTCACCTTGGTCATGCCGCAGTCCGTGTGCGGCATGACCAGCACCCGCTTGACGCCGAGCAAGTAGACGGCCAGCACCAGCGTACGCAGCACGTCGTCCGTCACCCGGGCGCCGGCGTTGCGGAGAATCTTGGCGTCGCCCGCCTGCAACCCGAGCAGGCCGAGCGGGTCAATGCGCGAGTCCATGCAGGTCACGACGGCCAGCCCGCGGGCTGCGCGGCCGGTGAGCTCAGAGCTCCCGAAGTTTTTCGCAAACTTAGCGTTGGCGGCATACAGGTCGTCGAACGCACTCATGCCCCAGATGATGACACCACTCCCCAAGGTGACCGCTCCCGGGGTGGCGACAGGCGGGAGTTGGCAAAGGTCCCACGAAACCGCGTCACCTTGCGTGATGATGTCGTAGCCGCATGTACGTGATCGAAGAAGGTTTAGCCGTGACCAGGTCCGAATCGCTCGCCGCGCATCTCCGTGCTCAAGCCTGGCGCCGCCTCGACCGCGTGGAGTCCAACGACGACGGCCGCAACGCCAGGTGCGCGCTGGCCCTCATCGACACCGCCGCCTACGCCGCCAGCCTGCCCGACGACGATCCGCTCATCCTGATGCTGGACCAGGCGGGCTGCTTCGGGCCATTGGGCTGTGAGGAGTTCGATCCCGGGGAGGCGGGCAGCCGGCTGATCCGGAACTGGCAGGGCGGCCAGCCGCACGAGCTCCTGCTCGCGCTCCCGACGGCGATCATCGCCTCCGCCCGCTGATCGGCCGCCGCCACTTCCCGAGTCTGGCGACCACGCCGTCTCCAAGGGCAGCCGTCTCTAAGGGCAGCCGTCTCTAAGGGGGACGACGGGGACCGCGCCGTGTCCAGCGAGTGCTCGGCCCGTGCCGGGTTTGCGGCGAGTCCAGCGGGCCGAAGGCACGCAGTGCGGTGGCCGGCCCGAGGGGGTTCCCCAAAAGATCTTTTGCCCTTGAAGACGGCGCGCTCAGAGGCGTCTAGGCGGGCTCGTTGCCCGGCTTCCACTTGATGCTGCAGCCGAGCGACGGGGTCTGCTCCGCGGGCACGTCGCCGCCCTCCAGCAGGGCGTTGATGGCCGCCCGCAACGACGAGCCGGTCACCGGCACCGAGTTGCCCGGGCGGGAGCCGTCGAATTCTCCCCGGTAGACGAGCTTGAGCCGGGAGTCGTACAGGAAGAAGTCGGGCGTGCAGGCGGCCTTGTACGCCTTGGCCACCTCCTGAGTGTCGTCCAGCAGGTACGGGAACGTGAACCCGGCCCTGCCGGCCTGCTCGGCCAGGTGTGTGGGATCGTCGTCGGGGTAGTTCACGCTGTCGTTGCTGCAGATGGCGACGATCGACAGCCTGGCGCCGTAGTCCGCGGCCAGCGCGCCGAGGCCCTTCTCGATGTGCCGCACGTAGGGGCAGTGGTTGGAGAGGAAGACCACCAGCGTGGCGGGGGAGTCCTTGAGGTCTTCCAGCGAGACGCTGCCGCCGTCGATGGCGGTGAGATCGAAGTCGGGCGCGGGAGCGCCGAGCGGAACCATGAACGAATTGACAGCCATGACATCTATTCTCGCAACCGTCCCGTCCGAGAGAGGTGAATGATGAGCGGCATCGCGGAATTCCGGAGCATCGTCCTCGACACGCCCGACCCCAAGGGGCTGGCCGAGTTCTACTCCCTGTTGCTCGGCTGGCCGATCACGTCGGTCGAGGACGAGTGGGTGGTCGTGACCGACGGAGGGCCGCCCCGGCGGCTGGCGTTCCAGCTCGCACCGGACTTCCGGCGGCCCACCTGGCCCGACCCTGAGCGGCCGCAGCAGCTCCACCTCGACCTTCGCGTGGATGACATCGAGGAGGCGGAGAAGCGGGCGCTCGAGATCGGCGCCGTCAAGCACGAGCACCAGCCCAGCGAGGACGACAGCTTCCGGGTGTTCCTCGACCCGGCAGGTCACACGTTCTGCCTTTGCCGGGACTGACCCATCCCGCGCGGCGCCGCCACTTGGGTGTTGCCGGCTTTCGCGCCGTGATCAGCGCGCCTCCTCAAACCCCATCCTGTACGGCTGCGCCAGCTGGGCTCCACCCGCCGCACGGGGCCGGGCTCCGTCCAGGGGAACGCTCCTCCGGTTCACGGAGCCGGGCGCCGATACGTGCGCCTCGTGGGCCGGCCGGGGCTCAGGACGGATCCGCGTGCTCCGGGAAGGCGTTGATCGTGACCCGGTGCATGCGGCGGCGCTCGGTGTAGTCGGCCACCGCGTAGTGCTGGGTCGGCCGGTTGTCCCAGAAGGCCATGGTGCCGGGCCGCCACCGCAGGCGGCACTGGTACTCCGGAGAGCGGATGTGATCGATCAGGAACGGCAGCAGCGCCTCGTTCTCCCGGTCCGACAGGCCGACCAGGCGGGTCGTCGAGGACCGGTTCACGAAGAGTGCCTTCCGGCCCGTCTCCGCATGCACGCGCACCACCGGGCGCTCGATCGGTGGCCACTTGGCCTGGATCTCGGCCAGGTCGAACGGATGCCCCTTCGCGATCGCCTTCTTCATCGACATCGTGATGTCGTGCACGGCCGTCAGCTCGTCACACAGCCGCTGCAGCGACGGGGACAGCGTCTCGTACGCCAGGTACGTGTTCGCCCAGCACGTGTCACCGCCCACGCTGGGCAGCTGGACGCAGCGCAACAGCGATCCCATCGGCGGTGTGGGCTCGAAGGTGTTGTCGCTGTGCCACTCGTCGCCCCCTTCGCCCTTGGGTGAGGTCTGGTCGAGCACGTGGATGGGGCTGTCGGCGTCCTTCTTGAAGGCCGGGTGGTTGAGCGTGCCGAAGTTCAGGGCGAACTGCAAGTGCTGCTCGTCCTCGATGTGCTGGTCGCGGAAGAACAGCACGAGGTGCTTGAGCCAGCCCTCCCGCAGGGTCGCGGCCTCTTCCTGTGAGAGCGGCTTGCGCAGATCGACCCCGGTGACCTCGGCGCCGATGTGCTTGGTCACGGGATGAAACTCGATCATGACGCCTCCGGGAACGCGGGATCCTCGTCGGCAACGTAACACCAAGCAATTGCTTGGTCAACAGCAGCGCCGCTATCGAACATGTCTGCGAGAAGTGGCTGGAATCGAGTACCATCTTGGTTTCGGCACGATGTTCGACGTCATACGTTCCGGCTTCCCTGCCGGGGTGTATGACCAGCTCAGTCGTCGGTGAGGAGGCGTCTTCCATGACTTCGGTCCTCGTACGTGATAGGTATGCCCGGACACGCACCGATCGCCATGGTTTTCCCCGCCTCCACCCGGCAAGACGTAAGGAACACTTCGATAGCCCACAGGGGACCTGGCTCATGCCATCATCTCCAAAGGCAAACACGCCGGAACCCATCATGGTCGCGTGGCCGCACGCGCCACTGGCCGCCATCGCCGCGCGACCGGGACGGGTGACGTCGACGCCTCACACGCCGATCTGACGCTTCTTCAGCGAGCTGACGGCTACGGTTACAGCACGAGAGCAGAAGGAGGATGCGCTTCCCCTCGGCGCGACGGCCGAGGTAGCCGCGCAGCACAAGATGGCCCGACGTACGACTGCACCCCCGCCTGAGGACTTCGAGGAGCGGATCGTCGACATCGACGTCTCCTCGGAAATGCGCACGAGCTTTCTCGAGTACGCGTACTCGGTGATCTACCAGCGGGCCCTGCCCGACGCGCGTGACGGCCTCAAGCCCGTGCAGCGGCGCATCCTCTACTCGATGAGCGAGATGGGTCTGCGCCCCGATCGCGGGCACGTCAAGTCCTCACGCGTCGTCGGCGACGTCATGGGCAAGCTGCACCCGCACGGCGACTCCGCCATCTATGACACGCTGGTGCGGATGGCGCAGCCGTTCTCCATGCGGCTGCCGCTGGTGGACGGCCACGGCAACTTCGGCTCGCCCGACGACCTGCCCGCCGCCATGCGGTACACCGAGGCCAGGCTGGCCCCGGCCGCCATGCTCATGGTGGAGTCGCTCGACGAGGAGACCGTCGACTTCAAGCCCAACTACGACGGGCAGGAGACCGAGCCCGTCGTCATGCCGTCGGCGTTCCCCAACCTGCTGGTCAACGGCACGAGCGGCATCGCGGTCGGCATGGCGACCAACATGGCGCCGCACAACCTCACCGAGGTCGTGGCGGCCGCCCGGCACCTGATCAAGAAGCCGGACGCGACGCTGGACGAGCTGATGAGGTTCGTACCCGGTCCCGACCTGCCGACCGGTGGCTCGATCATCGGACTGCAGGGGGTGCGGGACGCGTACGAGACGGGGCGTGGCACGTTCCGGATGCGGGCCAAGTGCATCGTCGAGCAGATCACCCCGCGCCGCAAGGGCATCATCGTCACCGAGCTGCCCTACAACGTCGGCCCCGAGCGCGTGGTCACCAAGATCAAGGAGCTGGTGACCTCCAAGAAGCTCCAGGGCATCGCCGACCTGAAAGACCTCACCGACCGGCACAAGGGCCTGCAACTGGTCATCGAGATCAAGAACGGCTTCATCCCCGAGGCCGTCCTGGAGGAGCTCTACCGGCTGACGCCGATGGAGGAGACGTTCGGCATCAACAACGTCGCCCTGGTGGACGGCGAGCCGCGCACGCTCGGGCTGCGCGAGCTGCTCCAGGTCTACGTCGACCACCGGCTCGAGGTCGTGCGCCGCAGGTCCGAATACCGGCGCCGCAAGCGCGAGGAGCGCCTGCACCTGGTGGACGGCCTGATCATCGCGCTGCTCAACATCGACGAGGTCATCCAGGTCATCCGTGCCTCCGACGACTCGGCGCAGGCGCGGACGCGGCTGATGGAAGTGTTCGACCTGACCGATATCCAGGCCGCCTACATCCTCGACACGCCGCTGCGCCGCCTGACCCGCTACGACAAGCTGGAGCTTGACCGGGAGAAGGAGACGCTGAGCGACGAGATCGCCAAGCTGACCGAGATCCTGTCGTCGGAGGCGAGGCTGCGCCAGGTCGTCTCGGGCGAGCTGGCCGACGTGGCCAAGAAATACGGCACGCCGCGCCGCACCATCCTGCTGGAGGCCCCCGGCGTGGCCCGGACCCCTGTTGCCTCGCTCCAGGTGGCCGACGACCCGTGCCTGGCGCTGCTGTCGTCGACCGGCCTCCTGGCCCGCACCGCCAATGCCGAGCCGCTGCCGGGCGAGGGCGAGCGTGTGGCGCACGACGTGCTGATCTCAGCGGTACGGACGTCGGTACGCGGCGAGGTCGGCGTGGTGACGTCGCTGGGCCGGCTGATCCGGGTCCAGGTGGTGGATCTGCCGACGTTGCCGCCCTCGGCCAATCCGCCGTCGTTGTCCGGCGGTCACCCGGTCTCCGAATACGTCTCGCTGCAGGCCGACGAGAAGGTCGTCGGGCTGGGATCGCTGGATCCCGACGGGCCGGGGCTTGCGCTGGGCACGGCGCAGGGCGTGGTCAAGCGGGTGGTGCCGGACTACCCGGCCAACCGCGACGACTTCGAAGTGATCACTTTGAAGGACGGCGACAGCGTCGTCGGCGCGGTCGAGCTGGTGTCGGAGTCGCATGACCTGGTGTTCATCGCCTCCAACGCTCAGCTCCTGCGTTTCCCCGCCTCGCTGGTGCGGCCGCAGGGGCGGCCGGCGGGCGGCATGGCGGGGATCCGGCTGGACGACGGAGCCAGGGTGGTCTGGTTCGGCGTGGTCGATCCTGAGCTGCCCGCGCACGTGGTCACGATCGCCGGGTCGTCGACGGCGCTGCCGGGGACGCAGGTGGGCGGTGGCAAGCTGTCCGACTACGCCGAGTACCCCGCCAAGGGGCGGGCCACCGGTGGGGTGCGGGCGCAGCGGTTCTTGAAGGGCGAGGACGAGTTGCTGCTGGCGTGGGCGGGTCCTGCGCCGGCCAAGGCAGTGTCCGGGGTGGGCAAGCCGGTGCCGTTGCCGGAGGAGGTCGGGCGGCGGGACGGCTCGGGCGTCCGCCTGACGCACACCATCGGCGCCATCGGCGGCGCCATCGCCTCCGGCCCGGAGATCGCCGCGGCCTCGGTCGAGGGCCTGTCGGAGACGCCTCCTGCAGACGAGCAGACGTCCCTCTAGGCCCGCGTCCGGGCTCGGGTACCTGCTGCCCGGGCGCGCGAGCCCGTGATGCCACACCCGTCTCCCGCTGTGGAGGCCGCAGCCAGGACACCGAAGCTCTCACGCTTTGGTGACACTGTCACGGACCTTTCCGGCTGAAAGGACGGGATTGCTGACAGCCTTTGAGGCTTTCACTCGCGGAAAGGTGGTAACAAGGGGGGCATGATTGACGCCCCAGATGCCGCGATGCTGCGGGAAGAGGCCGAGGAACGCCTTGAAGCACTGGCCGGAGCGCACGCGAAGCTCCGCGACGACCAGTGGGCCGCCATTGAGGCGCTGGTCGTGGACCGGCGCAGGGTGCTGGTCGTGCAGCGCACCGGCTGGGGCAAGTCGGCCGTCTACTTCGTGGCCACCGCGCTCCTGCGGGAGCTGGGCGAGGGGCCCACGGTCATCGTCTCGCCGCTGCTGGCGTTGATGCGCAACCAGATCGCCGCCGCCGAGCGGGCCGGCATCAGGGCCGTCACGATCAACTCCGCCAACGCGGAGGCGTGGGAGGAGGTCTACGGCCAGGTCGCCGACGGCATGGTGGACGTGCTGCTGGTCAGCCCCGAGCGGCTCAACAACCCCGACTTCCGCGACAACGTGCTGCCCGAGCTGGCCGAGAGCGCCGGGCTCGTGGTGGTCGACGAGGCGCACTGCATCTCCGACTGGGGACACGACTTCAGGCCCGACTACCGCAGGCTGGCGCGGTTGTTCGAGGATCTGCCGCCCGGCATCCCCGTGCTGTCCACCACCGCCACCGCCAACGCCCGCGTCACCCGCGACGTGGCCGAGCAGATGCGCCTGCCCGCCGAGCTGCGGCCCGACGGGGAGGACACGCTCGTGCTGCGCGGGCCGCTTGAGCGCGAGAGCCTGCACCTGTCCGTCGTACGCCTGCCTACGGCCGAGCAACGGCTGGCGTGGCTGGCCCAGACGCTGCGCGAGCTGCCCGGCTCCGGCATCGTCTACACGCTGACCGTGGCCGCCGCCCACGAGATCGCGGGCTACCTGCGCGAGCAGGGGCACGAGGTGGCCGCCTACTCCGGGCAGACCGACCCGGCCGAGCGGCTGGCGGCCGAGGAGGCGCTGCTCAGCAACAAGATCAAGGCGCTGGTGGCCACGAGCGCGCTCGGGATGGGCTTCGACAAGCCAGACCTGGGGTTCGTCGTGCACGTGGGGGCGCCGCAGTCGCCGGTCGCCTACTACCAGCAGGTCGGCCGGGCCGGACGCGGGGTGGAGCGGGCCGAGGTGATCCTGCTGCCCGGCGTCGAAGACCGCGACATCTGGGCCTATTTCGCCTCGCTGGCGTTCCCGCCTGAGCCCGTCGTCCGCGCCACGCTCCATATCCTCGAAGAACGCGGCGGCGTCATGTCCACCCCGGCGCTCGAGACCGCCGTCGATCTGAGCCGCAGCCGCTTGGAGATGATGCTCAAGGTCCTCGACGTGGACGGCGCCGTCCGGCGGGTCAAGGGCGGCTGGGAGGCCACCGGTGAGCCATGGGCGTACGACACCGAGCGTTACACCCGCATCGCCGCCGAGCGCAGGTCCGAGCAGGAGGCCATGCTCGGCTACCTGACGACGACCGAGTGCAGGGAGCAATACCTGCGCAGGCACCTCGACGACGAGGCCGCCCGGCCCTGCGGCCGCTGCGACAACTGCACGGGCAGGCACCGCTCGCCGGAGATCGCCGCGCAGGCCGTTGAAACCGCGCGCGAGCGGCTGAGCAGGCCCGGCGTCGAGATCGAGGCCCGCAAACAGTGGCCGACCGGCCTGCCCGACCTGTCCGGGCGGATCAAGCCGGAGCTGGGCGCGGAGCCGGGCCGGGCGCTCGGGCGGCTGACCGACATCGGGTGGGGCAACCGGCTGCGGGAGCTGTTCAACAGTGACGACGGGCCGATGTCCGACGACATGTTCGCGGCCGTCGTACGGGTGCTGTCCGCCTGGGACTGGCGTGCGCGGCCTGTGGCCGTGGTCAGCATGCCGTCCGCGACGCGGCCGAAGCTCGTGCGCTCGTTCGCCGAGCGGCTGGCGCAGGTCGGGCGGCTGACGTACCTGGGGGAGCTGGGCTACCGGGCCGGCTCGCCCGGGCAGCAGTTCAACAGCGCCAAGCGGGTCCAGGCGGTCAGGGGAACTCTGGCCATGCCCAAGGACCTCGGCGCCCAGATCGCCCAGTGCGGCGGGCCTGTCCTGCTCGTGGACGACCGCGTCGACACCGGGTGGACGATGACATTGGCCGCCGCTCTTGTCCGCCACGCCGGCGCTCCGGCCGTGCTGCCGCTGGTCCTGGCGACCGTCAGCTGAAGCCCGTCGTCGGCAGGTCGTGAAACGCCTGGCGCCAGGCCTAGAAGGGCGGGCGGGCGCCCAGATGCGTGATCGCCTTGGCGGCCAGCCGGCATCCCGAGGCCAGCGCTTCGGCCGGCGGCTTGCCCTCCAGCCAGGCGGGCAGGAATCCGGCGGAGAACGCGTCGCCCCCTCCCGTGCCGTCGACGATCTTGTCGACCGGCTCGGCGGCCACGTGGACCGGCTCGGGGCGGCCGTTGCTGAACCACAGCGCGCCCTCGGCGTTCTGCTTGATCACGACCTGGGGGAACCACGCCGTCAGCACCTTGGCCGCGGCCTCCGCGTCGTCGCGGCCGGTCAGCACCTTCGCCTGGTCGGCGTTGGCGAACAGCAGCTTGGCGCCGTTGGTCCACTCCAGGAACGGCTCGGCCCCGGTACGCTCGAGCGGCGCGGACGAGGCGCAGTCCACCGAGATCGACATCCCGCCGCGCCTTGCCATGTCCAGCGCCGCGAGACCGGCGTCGCGCGAGCCCTCGTTGATCAGCGTGTAGCCCGAAAGGTGCAGGTGCGAGCCCGAGGTGAACAGGTCGCGCGGCAGGTCCTCCGGCGACAGCGCGGCGTTGGCGCCGGGGTCGGAGAGCATGGTGCGCTCGCCCTTGTGCGTGACCAGCACCACGCAGGTGCCGGTGGGCCGCTCGGGATCCATGACGAGCCGCGCGTCCACGCCGTAGCCCATCAGCTCCATGTCGCGGTTTCGCCCGGTGATGTCGGCGCCTCTGCGGCCGATGAAGGCCACCTCCGCGCCCTCGACGGCGAGCCACGAGGCGATGTTCGCCCCCGAGCCGCCACCGTGCATCGTCACGATCGCCGGGGTGTCGCTCGCCCTGGCGAGCGCATAACGGGCGCGCGCGACCGCGTCGGTCATGAGATCGCCCACCACGACGACCCGCGTCATGATGTCACCACCTTGCTGCCTTCAGTCCACCCTGGCCACGGCAAAACTAACAGCTTCGGGGCTGCTCGTGGGGCGGACCCATCACACCAAGCTGGAGTCGATGCACAAGCGTTGCCCAACGGGGGCTCCGGTCTTGGCATGTGGGATGCGGGTTTACGCTCGAGGCTGTGGAGGCACAATATCCGGCTCACTGGGAGGCCGACGTCGTCCTGGCCGACGGTGGCACCGCGCACGTTCGCCCGATCAGGCCCGCCGACGCCGGCCGCCTCCGTGCCTTTTACTCGCGACTGTCGGACGAGTCGATCTATTTCCGGTTCTTCGGGCCGCGGCCGCGGTTGTCGGACCGCGACGTCGAGCGGTTCACGAACGTCGACTACGTCAACAGGGTCGCCCTGATCGCCACCATCGGCACCGAGATGGTCGCCGTGATCCGCTACGACCGCACCGGGCCGGGCGAGGCAGAGGTGGCCTTCCTCGTCGAGGACGCCCACCAGGGCAGGGGAGTGGCTTCCGTGCTCCTGGAGCACTTGGCCGCCACCGCCCGCGAGCACGGGATCGAGCGTTTCATCGCCGACGTCCTGCCCGCCAACATGCGCATGATGGGCCTGCTGCGCCAGGCCGGCTACACGGCCCAGAGCCAGTTCGCCGACGGCGTCGTCCGCATGACGCTCGACCTCACCCCCACCGAGACCTCCGCCGAGGTGACGGCGGCCCGCGAGCACCGGGCCGAGTCCAGGTCCATCGCCAGGCTGCTCACCCCGGGTTCGGTCGCGGTCATCGGCGCCTCCCGCGAGCCCGGCGGGGTCGGGCAGACCGTCCTGCGCAATCTGCTGGCCGCCGATTTCACCGGGCCCGTCTACCCGGTGCACCGGGAGGTGCGCGCGGTGGCGGGCGTGCGGGCCTACCCGAGCGTCACCGCCATCGACGGCGACGTGGACCTGGCCGTGGTCGCCGTGCCCGCCGAGGGCGTGATCGACGTGGTCAAGGAGTGTGCGGAGAAGGGCGTGCACGGGCTGGTCGTGGTCTCCTCCGGCTTCGGCGAGACGGGCGCGTCCGGCCGGGCCAGGCAGGACGAACTGGCCCGCATCGCGCGTTCCTACGGCCTGCGCGTGGTCGGCCCCAACTGTCTCGGCATCGCCAACACCGACCCGTCCGTCCGGCTCAACGCCACTCTCGCCGCCACCGTGCCGGGTCGGGGCAAGGTCGGCTTCTTCAGCCAGTCGGGCGCGCTCGGCACCGCGTTGCTGCAGCGGGTGGCGCAGCGCGGCATGGGCATCTCGTCGTTCGTCTCCGCCGGCAACCGGGCCGACGTGTCGGGCAACGACCTCCTGCAGTACTGGGAGGAGGACGACGCCACCGAGGTGATCCTGCTTTACCTGGAATCGCTGGGCAATCCGCGCAAGTTCACCCGGCTGGCGAGGCGTATCGCGCGTAGCAAGCCCATCGTGGTGGTCAAGAGCGGCGGCACCCCGTCGGGGCACTCGGCGGAGGAGCTGGGGCTCCCGGACTCCGCGATCAGCTCCCTGTTCGCGCAGGCCGGGCTGATCAGGGTGGACGACCTCATCCAGCTGTTCGACGTGGGTCAGCTGCTGGCGTACCAGCCGCTGCCCGCCGGGCCCAGGGTCGCGCTCGTGACCAACTCCGACGCGCTCGGGCTGCTCGCCGCCGACGTCTGCCGCGCCGCCGGGCTCGAACCCCGGCCGCCGGTCAACCTGGGGCCCGCCGCGGGGGCCTCGGAGTTCGGTACGGCGCTCTCCGGCGAGCTCGCCTCGCCCGACGTGGACGCCGCCGTCGTGATCTACATGCCGCCCCTTGCCGGTGACACCGAGGCGGTGGCGGCCGAGCTGGTACGGGTGTCGAAGGACGTCCCCAAGCCGGTGCTGACGACGTTCCGCGGCCATCTGGGCATGCATCCGGCGCTGCGGCTGGAAGGCACTTCCGGTTCGCAGGCCACGCCCGGACGGGGTTCCATCCCCTCGTACGCGGCCCCCGAGGAGGCGGTCCGGGCGCTGGCCCACGTGGTGCGCTACGCCACGTGGCGCGCGCAACCGGCGATGCCGCCGCCGGAGCTCGGCGAAATCGACACCGACCGCGCCCGCTCCGTGGTCCACACCCTTCTGGCAGCGGACCCGGACGCTCCGGCCCCAGCCGAGGCGGAGGCGCCCGCCCAGACGGGCCCGGCCGCGTCCCCAACAGACAGGGCGTCCGGCCAGTCGGGGTCGGGCGGCGCATCCGGTCCCACGAGCGGACCGCCCGAACGAGCGAGCGCGCCGGCGGTCGCGCCGCATGGCGCGTCCGGCCCCGTGAGCGCGTCGTCGGAAGAAGCCGGCGGGGCTTTGGCGGGTGCGGCGATCGGTGCCGCTACAGGGCCGGGCGGGACTGGTGGGACGGTCGCTGCCGAGTCGGCGCCAGGGCAGACGGGGGTGGACGAGGCCGCAGCCGGGCGCCCGCGGCCGGGGGTCTTCGCGGAGCCGGGACCACCGGTCGAGATCGACGCCACCGAGCTGCTGTCCTGCTACGGCCTCACCGTATGGCCCGCCGAGGTCGTGCGCTCGCCCGACGAGGCCGTGGCCGCCGCGGAGCGCCTCGGCTGGCCCGTGGTGTTGAAGGTGGCCGACCCGGGCGCCTCGCGCCGCGCGGGCACCGTGCGCCTGGGGTTGGCGGGCCCGGAGATGGTGCGCCACGCGTACGCCGAGTTCGCCGACCAACTGGGCGAGAAGGTGCGGCTGGCCGTCCAGCGCATGGCGCCGCAGCCGGCCGTGCCCACCGTGGTGGGCGTCATCGAGGATCCGGCGTTCGGCCCGGTGGTGTCGTTCGGGCTGGGCGAGGTGACCGCACGACTCCTCCTCGACCAGGGTTTCCGCCTCGCCCCGCTGACGAGGGAGGACGCCGCCGCCCTGGTGCGTTCCGTACGCGCCGCACCGCTGCTCTTCGGCGAGTACGGCTACCCGCCCGTGGCGGTCGACGCCCTGGAGGAATTGCTCGTACGCGTCGGCCGCCTGGCCAACGACCTGCCCGAGGTGGCCCGGCTGGACCTGGACCAGGTGCTCGTAGGGGAGTCGGACGCCATGGTCCTCGGCGCCCGCGCCACCCTCCGCACCCCGGCGGGCCCGCGCCTGGACGGCGGCCCGCGCAGGTTGTCATGACCGCACTCTCTGAAGGGTGAGGCCAGTGCTCCGGAGTGGCTTTTGTGACCTAATTAAAGACGTTATAGAGCGTTATGTCCGGCGGGTGAGTGCACTGCCCGGCCCTGGCAGGATGGACCCATGAGGGAAACCCGAGTCTCAGCCGCGGGCCTGCGTGAAGCGATCGAGCGCAGCGGCTACTATCCCGACCTCGTCACCGATGCGGTCGAATCCGCGCTGGGCAAGGAAGCCGTGACCGCGTTCGTGGTCCACCATGAGGCCACGTTCGATCCTGCGATGGAGGTGCGCAGGCACGTCACCGTGCTGGTGCTGACGGCGACGCGGCTGCTGGTCTGCCACACCGACGAGCATCCCGCGGTGGAGGGCGTCTCGACGGCCCACGCCTCCACGACCACGGAGGCCGTGCGACTGAGCCGCATCCAGTCGGTCGCCGTCACCCGCGTCGTGCCCGACCCCGCCTCCTACGTCCCGGGCGTGCCGCCCACGGAGGTGACGCTGACCATCGGCTGGGGTGCGATCTCCCACGTGGACCTGGAGCCGGCCACGTGCGGCGACGAAAACTGCGAGGCCGACCACGGCTACACGGGAGCGATCACCGCCGACGACCTGTCCCTCAGGGTCAGCGAGGCGGCCGACGGCCCGGAAGCGGTCACCCACGTCCTGTCCTTCGCCAAGGCCCTCTCGGAGGCCACCGCCCGCGCCGCCGCCTGACCCCGGCCTCCACCTCCTCCGGCGCCTTTCCCGGCATCCTCATCTCGCGGCCGGGCACGGCCGCCTGCGCCAATACGTCCGCCGGTGGGTGGACACCCAGCGGGTGGAATCGAAGACGATGGCCAAGATGTCAGCGAAGACGCAGGTCAAGTATGCGCTCGTCACGGCGAGCACCCCGTGAGCCCTCACGACCGGCCATGACAGACGGGAACCAGCGACGGCGAGTGCGGGCAACCTGGCCGGCCGTAAAAGAAGGCGGGCGAGATCCCCGCTAAAAACGGAGAGGTCCGCGATCCCTGCGAAAACGTAGAGGTTGGCGATCCCCGCGAAATTGGAGAGGTCGGCGATCCCCGCGAAATCGGGTCCGCGATCCCGGTGAAAACGGAGTGATCCGCGGGCCTAGGATGAGGGCATGCTGGTGCCGGGGTATGGCGGCGGGTCGCTGGCGGATCTGCCCGGCGCATTGCTGGCCGCGCTGGGAGTTCACGACGCCGATCCGGGCATTCCCGCGCCCGGTCGCAGCGCACCGACCACGCCGAACGAGCAAGGCAAGCCGAATGCGCCCCTCGTCCTGGCGCCCGCTGAGCGCGTCTGCCTGTTCCTGGTGGACGGCCTGGGAGCGGAGCTGCTGCGGGCGCATGCCGAGACGGCCCCGTTCCTGTCCGGGCTGAAGAGCAGGACGCTCACGGCCGGATTCCCCGCCACCACCGTCACCAGCCTCTGCTCGCTGGGCACCGGCCTGCCGCCCGGCGAACACGGCATGCTGGGCTTGACGCTGGCCGTGCCGGGCACCGGATACCTGTTCAACTGCCTGCTGTGGACGCTCCCGGACGGCCTCACGATGGACCCCGAGCAGTGGCAGCCGGCTCCGACCGTCTACCAGCGGGCCGTCCGGGCCGGCATCGCGTCCGCCTACGTCGCCCCCGCCGAGTTCGAGGGCACCGGCCTGACCAGGGCCGTCTACCGCGGCGTGCGCTACGTGTCGGCCGACACCGTGGACGAGCGCGTGGCCCGGACGCACCAGGCGATGCGGGAGCGGCCCGCGCACGTCACGGTCTACTACGGCGACCTGGACTCCGCCGGGCACCTGGCAGGCTGGGGCAGCGAGGAATGGCTGCGGCAGCTGGCCATCGTGGACGATATGGCGCAACGGCTGGCCGAGGGACTGCCACCCGGCTCTGCCATGTACGTCACCGCCGACCACGGCATGGTCAACGCCACAGAGAAAGTCGACGCTGAGACCGTGCCCGAGCTGACCGAAGGCGTGGCGCTGGTCGGCGGCGAGGCCAGGGCCAGACACGTCTACGCCGAACCCGGCGCCGCGCCGCACGTGCTGGAGGCGTGGCGCGAGACCTTCCAGGGCAAGGCATGGGTAGTGTCCAGGCAGGAGGCGGTCGAGTCCGGCTGGTTCGGGCCGCGGGTGCGCGAGGCGTGGCTGGCGCGCATCGGCGACGTCGTAGCCGTCCCCTACGCCGACCTGGCCATCATCGCGCCGAGCGCGAACCCGATCGAGGCGCTCTTCACCGGGTACCACGGTTCGATGACGCCGGCCGAGCAGAACGTCCCGCTCCTGGAGGTACGCACGTGACCGGCTGGAGATCCTGGAGGTACACGTGACCGGCTGGGGCGGTCAAATGATCCTGGAGGTACGCACGTGATGAGCTCGCCTACAAGCCCGGCAAGCCCGACCGACCCGCCGCCGAGTCCGCTGATCAGTCCGGACGGGCTCGCCGCGCTCGGCGACGTGGCACTGTTGGACGTCCGCTGGCGGCTGGGCGGCCCGCCCGGGATCGAGCTCTACCGGGAAGGCCACCTCCCGGATGCCGTCTACTGCGACCTCGACACCGATCTGGCGGCTCCTCCCGGCGAGGGCGGACGTCACCCGCTGCCCGAGGCCGAAGCCTTCCAGAGCGCGATGCGCCGCCTCGGGGTACGCGACGACCGGCCGGTGGTGGTCTATGACGACGTCGGCTCCACCGTCGCGGCCAGGGCCTGGTGGGCGCTGCGGTATTTCGGCCACCAGGACGTCCGCGTGCTGGACGGCGGGTTGCCCGCGTGGACCGCGGCCGGCCTGCCGATCACGAAGGAGTCACCTGTGGTGAAGGAAGGTGACTTCACGGCGCGGCCGGGCGGCATGCCGGTGCTGACCGCCGGCGAAGCGGCCGATCTGGCCGCTGAGGGAGTGCTGATCGACGCCAGGGCGGCGGAACGGTATCGGGGCGAAGTGGAGCCGGTCGATCCGGTGGCCGGGCACGTTCCCGGGGCTGTCAGCGCGCCTACCACGGAGAACGTCGGGCCGGACGGCAGGTTCCTCGACCCCGCCGCGCTCCGGGCCAGGTTCGCGGAGCTGGGTGTGGGTGAGGGGGTCCGGGCGGGGGCGTACTGCGGCTCCGGGGTGACGGCCGCCCACGAGGTGCTTGCGCTGGAGGTGGCAGGCCTGCCCGCCGCGCTCTACGTGGGCTCCTGGTCCAACTGGGTCGCCGATCCTTCGAGACCCGTCGCCACCGGCTGATACAGCGGGCGGTCGCCGGCTCCGAAGCAGGTGAACTCGTACACCCCGGTCTTCGCCGAGGCGTGCGCCAGTGCCGTGTCCGGCGGCTGCCCGGCCGCGATGAGCTCGTGGAACATGCTCATCACCGCCCGCGCCGCCTCGTCCTGCACCGGCACCATGCCCGCGATCACGCACGACGACCCCTTGGCCAGGAATGTCCCCGGCAGCCCCAGCGGAGCCCCCTCCACCGGCGTCCGCGACATGCCCGAATTGCAGGCGGAAAGCACCACGAGCTCCGGCGATCGCGTCACGTTCAGCAGGTCGTACGCCATGAGCGACCCGTCCTCCAGTGTGATCCCGGACACCAGCGGACTACGGGCGTGGAACACCCCGTGCGCCGCCAGATGCAGCACGTCCGCGACCGCCAGCGCGTCCAGCACCGCCCCGGTGCGCCCCGGCACCTCGCGCCCGCCCGGATGGCAGGCCAGCACGTGTGCTACCTCGGCATGCGCATGGGTCAGCGCCGGCCCGGCCGCCGCGACCACCGCCGGAGGCCCGTCCCCGCGAGCGCCTTCCCGTGCCCGCACCCAGGACGCCGCGCTGGCCGCTACGCTCACGGGGCGTCCACGCAGGAACGGCAGCGCACCCCACGGCAACGTGTGCAGTGCGCCCACAGGCACCACCACGAGCGGCGCGTCGCCCAGTTCTGCCGCCAGCGGCCGGAACACCAGCTGCTCGAGGTCCCCGGCCACGACCTCGAGATCCTTGCCGCCATCCCGCGGCGGCCCCGGCGCACGGTCGCGCGCCTCCGACCGCCTCAGGACCGCATAACGCGCCTCCGACCGCCTCCGGACCGCGTAACGCAGCCGCACGATCGCCTCCTCGACCGCCCGCACGGTCCCCAGCCACCGCAGCAGCACCCGCTCTCCAGCGATCATCACCGCCAGCAGCGAGTCCCCGTCGACAACGAACTCCACGAGAGCCCGCGGCCCCAGCTCGGCCCGCACCCGTTCGGGATCCACCAGCGCACAGGCATGGGCGGGCGCCGTGACGGCCCGCCACCGCTCGGCCCACTCGAACACGTCGCAGGACCCTCCGGCACGTACCGCCAGCGCCAGCCCGAACGCCGCCAACCGCTCCCCGGCAATGGCGACGTGCGCCCGCAGCGACGGGTCGGCGAACGTCTCCACCTGCTCGCTCACCTCCGCCAGCCCGTAGCGGACGGCCAGGAAGGCCCCGGGGACGTCCTCCTGCAGCGCCGCCTCCAGCGCGAGCGCGTGCTGGCGTACCGGGATCGGGATCTGTGACGCCCGCGCCAGCTGCCTGGCCTGCGGCTCCGACGCGAGCGAGGTCAGCCGGGCACCCGCGGGCGCCCACCGCTCGCCGGGCTCCGCGAGCTCCGCGGGCTCCGGCACCTCGGCGTGCCGGGTGAGGCGGGCCAGCTGCGTCGAGGCCGTCGGGTGATCGTCGACGGCGAGTGCCGCCTCGGCCGCCACCAGCCGCAACGCCGCCGCCCCCGCCAGGTGGGCGCCTCCGTCCTCCAGCTCGTCCGCGCCCGCGATCAGCTCGGCGACCAGGGCGGGCGTGACGGGTTCGAGGGCCAGGCGCGAGCGCAGCACGACCTCCCTGGCCAGTGGCAGCCACGACGTGCGGTCCTGCGCGGCCAGCTCGCCCGCCGCCTGCTCGGCCACCTCCCTCGCCCGGTGCGGGTCGCCGGTCAGCAGCTCCACCTGCGCCAGCTTCAGCCGCGCCTCGGCCAGCGCCGCCCGGGCCCCGCAGGCCTCGAGATCGGGTACAGCGAGGTTCAGCATGGCCCTGGCCTCGCCGGGCAGGTGGGCGGCCAGCAGGGCGCCGGCGAAGTCGGCCCGCATGGTGGCGAGCCGCTCGGGATAGCCGAAGAGGGTGTCCTCGGCCTCCCGGTAGTGGTGGAACGCCTCGGCGATGTCGCCCCGCCGTACCGCGAGGAACGGCAGGTTGGCGGCGGACAGGCGGGCCAGGTGGCGCAGCCCGGCATGCTGGGAGATCTGCAGGCAGGCGGTGAGGTCGCGCATGGCGGCGTCCCAGTCGCCCCGGTAGGAGTGGACGAGGCCGCGGTTGAGCAGACCGCCCGCCAGGAACCTGCGGTTGTCGAGGGTGCCGGGCGCGGCCGCCAGGGCTCGCAGCGCGCGATCGCACGCGGCGACGGCCTCCTGCGGCCGGCCGAGGTGGGCCAGCGCGACCGCGCGCTGGGTGTCGAGCTTGGCACGGTCGAGGGGGGACAGGTAGGTCCAGGCCAGGGCGGCCACGCGCAGGGCCTGGACAGGGTGGCCGCGTTCGGTGCGTACGGTGACGAGCGACAGCCGGGCCTGCGCCACCCGCTCCCTCGAGGCTCCAGGGGTGGCGATGGCCTGCCGGAGGTGCCACTCGGCGCCCTCCAGATCGCCCAGCTCACGGGCGGCCAGCGCCATCGCCCTGAGCGCGATCGCCGCGGCGTCGGGAGATCCGGTACGGCGGGCGGCGGCGAGCACGACGCGGCCCGCGTGCATGGCGTGACCGGGGTCGACCAGCGAACGCAGCATGGCGGCCTCGGCCGCCGCGACGAGCGGGTCGAGTTCGTCCGAGGTGTCGCTCATGGGCGGGCCTTGGTCGGAACGGCCGGGAGTCCCGGCATCTGGGCGGTCAGGGCCGGATGCGCACCCACATGGTCTGCACCGGCATGTGGCCGGGCCGGTGGCACACCACGCTGACCCAGCCGGGAGGCAGGCCGGTGGCGGCGAATTGGCCGTTGTGAGTTATGCGCGTGGTCAGTGTCAGATGCGGGGTTTTCACATCGACGAGGGTGCCTTCGCCTGGGTACGGGACGACCTGCCCGGCGACGTCGATGAGCCCGTCGCCCACCGTCATTTCCACATCGAAGGTGAGGCCGGCCGTGACGAAGCGCATCAAGTGCGAGCCGTCGTCGTCGCGCGTGCCCGAGCTCGTGCGGGTCGCCGCGCACTCGACGGGGCCGGCGGTCCGCGCCTGGGGGATCCGGAGCCCGTAGACGTCCCGCGCGGCGGCCGACACATGGCTCGGGATGGGGTCGTTCCCGGCGGCGAGCCGGAGTGCCGCCAGAAAGTATTCGTCGTTGATCATTGCGCCGTCTCCTGTGCCGAGATCAAAGTGCGCAGTCTTTCCAGGCAGCGGGCCCTGGTCGGGCCGATGCTGCCCATGGGCAGTCCGAGCCGCATCGCCGTCTGTCGGCTCCCGAGATCGATCGCGACCAGCTGGAGCAGCGTGCGGCAGGGTTCGTGCAGGGCGGAGACCGACTTCCAGAGCAGCTGCCTGCCGTCGGTCTCCAGAACGGCGGCGGCCGGGTCCGGCTCCTCGACGACCTCGGAGGAGAAGACCCGCGGGCGGTCCTGGCGCAAGAGCAGCAGGGCCTCGCGACGTACGGTGGTCGCGAGCCACCCGCCCACCCTGGCCGGGTCCTTGATGCCGTCCAGATGCTGGAGCAGGCGCAGCCAGGAGCCCTGGACCACGTCAGCGGCATCGGCCGGGCTCAGGCCGCACGCGCGGGCCACGGCCCACATGAGCGGCCCGAACCTGGACTCGAGCTCCTCCCACGCCGACCGGTCGCCGTCGGCCGCGGCGTGGACTAGCTCCGCCGGATCGCGGTGCACGCGGCCTCCTCTCACCCGGCGCGGAGAGGCGATCATGCCTCCCCGTGATCGACTGGGAACTGAGCGTAAACTCTACAGACTCGACGGGATGAGCACTCCCAGATCCGGAATTTGCCGGGTGCCCTCGCCGTCGAGGAGCCGGCGGACCACCTCCTTCGCCGGTTCGTTCCTGGCCGAGTCCGCGATGGTCCCGGACACCAGTGCGGTGGCGAACGACGTGCCGCTCCACGCCGCGAAGCCACCGAACTCCTCCGTGTCGAGATAGCTGCTGGTCAGCCAGTCTCCCCGCGCGCAGGCGTCCACCCACGTGCCGTACCCGGAATAGGGGGCCCGGCCGGCCTGCGCGGCGTCCAGCGCCGCCACGCCGACCACGGTGGGCAGCGCGCCCGGCCAGAACGGCCGGTCGGAGGAGGTGTTCCCGGCGCAGGCCACCGTCACGGTGTCCGTCAGCCCGGCGATGGCGTCGGACAGCAGCGGCGGCGGGCGGTCGTCGAAGGTGTGGCCGCCGAAGGACAGGTTGAGCACCTGAGGGGGTCGCTCGCGCAGGCGGTGGAGCGCGCGTACGACGGACGCCTCGTCGCCGACGCCGTCGCGGTCCAGCACCCGCCCTACGTGCAGAGCCGCGCCGGGCGCGCTGCGAGCCAGCAGGCCGGCGAGGAACGTCCCGTGCCCGGCCTGCTGCCCCTCGGACGCGTCGGCCTCCTCGGGGCCGACCTGGCCGTACCAGTCGGTGCCCGACCACCACGGGTGCTTGGCGATGCCGGTGTCGAGCAGGCCCACCGTCACATCCGATCGGGACCTGCCCGGTTTGTACGAGATGGGCGGGGCGGGGAAGGGTCTGGACGCCGGACCGCCGAAGAACAGCGGCTGGCCGCGGAGGATGTGGTTCGGCGACGCTCTGAGACCCTGCCCGCGCAGCTCGGCCGTGAGCTCGCAGGGATCCACGCCCGGCGCCAGGTGGATGACGCAGACCCCGTCCGCCTCGGAGACGGCCTGGGTCCAACGCGCTGTGGCGGACAGCGCGCTGCGGTCGGTCAGCAGCTGACCTGGCCGGATGAAAGCCTCTCCGACAGATTGCATTTCCATGGCCGGGTATGTATCCCGCCTGTATCAGGTGTCACGCACCAACTTGGTATGGACTCCCTCTGGTGTCGAGTAGCGACCGACGGTAGTCTCTCCCTAGTCACTTGTGATCATCCCGGGACGAGGCCGTTGGGGAAGGCGCACCTCGTACCGAAACGGGAGGTCCGGTGTCTGCTCGTGGCGTCCTTTACGTCCACTCGGCTCAGCCCGCGCTGTGCCCACACATTGAATGGGCAGTCGCGGGTGTCCTTGGCGTGCCCGTAGACCTGACGTGGACTCCGCAACCCGCCGCGCCCAACGTCGTGCGCGCACAGGCGGAGTGGGAGGGCCGTGCGGGCATCGCGGCGGCCATCGCCTCCTCGCTCATGGGCTGGCAGCGCCTCAGGTTCGAGATCACGGAAGACGCCTCACCCGGGGTGGACGGCTCCCGGCATGCCTACACGCCGACGCTCGGCGCCTTCACCGCGGTCATCGGCGTCTCCGGCGACATCATGATCCCCGAGGACCGGCTCCGCACGGCCATGATGATGGCGGCCCAGGGGCGGTGCGTGCTGGAGGAGGAGATCGACAAGATGCTCGGGCGCCCGTGGGACGAGGAGCTGGAGCCGTTCAGGTACGCCGGCGACGGCGCCCCGGTCCGCTGGCTGCACGCCGCCGTCTGACCCGGGCACGTGTCCATGGTCGGTACTCCCGACGGGTCCTCGCTGGTTACGCGGTGCTGCCGCTCTCGGACCCTGCTCGTTGCTCCGTAGGAAAGCATTAAGGATTCCGTAACGGCGTGTTGCGAGGCTGAAGGCGCAGGAAAGAAAGGCACCTCACCTCGAGAGAAGGATCGACAAATGGCCAGCAAGCTCGTGGTCGGAACGTTCGTGACGCTGGACGGGATCATGCAGGCTCCCGGCGGGCCTGGCGAGGACCCTTCCAACGGTTTCCCGCACGAAGGATGGTTGCCCCCGTACGTGGACGAGGGGTTCGGCCGCATCATGGGCCCCCTGCTGGACCGCGCGGACGGGATGCTCCTGGGCCGCAGGTCGTACGACATCCTCTCCTCGCACTGGCCCAACGTGCCCGACGAGGAGGGCGGCGCCAAGATCAACAGCATGCCGAAGTACGTCACCACCAGATCCCCGATGACCGCCGAGTGGCGCAACACCGAGGTGCTGGTGGGAGAGGCCGCCCAGACGGTCGCCGACCTCAAGCAGCGCACCGACGGCGTGATCCTCGTCCAGGGCAGCAGCGACCTCCTGCGCACGCTGCAGCAGGCCGAGCTGGTCGACGAGTACCACCTGCTGGTCTTCCCCGTCGTCCTCGGCCAAGGGAAGCGGCTCTTCGCCGAGGGCGCCACTCCGGCCGGGCTGAAGCTCACCGGGTCGTCCACCACCGACGCCGGCGTCGTGTACATCACGTACGAGTGGGAGGGCAAGCCCGCTTACGGTTCCGTCGTCTGAGGCCCATGCGAACGGCCCCGCACCGGCAGGGTGTGCGGGGCCGTTGCCGTGGAACCTACAGCGGGATGTTGCCGTGGGCGCCGCGGGCCGGGGTGGCCTGGGCCAGAAGCTTGGCGATCGCGCCGCGCGTCTCCTCGGGCTTGATCACCTCGTCGATGACCCCCAGCTCCTGGGCCCGGGCGAGCCCGCCGGCCAGCTTCTCGTGCTCGGCGGCCAGCCGCTGCTCCAGCTCGGCCCGCTCCTCCTCCGGCACGGCGGCGAGCTCGCGCCGCTTGAGAATGCGCACGGCCGCCACCGGGCCCATGACCGCGATCTCGGTCGTCGGCCAGGCGAACACCTTGGTGGCGCCCAGGGCGCGCGAGTTCATCGCGATGTAGGCCCCGCCGTACGCCTTCCGCGTCACCAGCGTGACCCGCGGCACCGACGCCTCGGCGAAGGCATGCAGCAGCTTGGCGCCGCGCCGGACGACGCCGTCGTGCTCCTGTCCGACACCCGGCAGGTAACCGGGCACGTCCACGAGGACAACCAAAGGCACGCCGAACGCGTCACACATACGTACGAAGCGAGCGGCTTTCTCGGCGGACGTGGCGTCGAGGCAGCCGCCGAGCCGCATCGGGTTGTTGGCGATCACACCGACCGTCCGGCCGCCGAGGCGGCCCAGCGACGTGACGATGTTCGGCGCCCACTTGGGGTGCAGCTCGATGCCGGGCTCATCGAGCAGGCCGTTGACGAGCGGCTTGACGTCGTACGCACGCCGCGCGGACTCGGGCAGCAGCGTGGAGAAGTCCACTTCCTCGATGCCGGACGTCCGCACCCGGCCCTGGTGGCCGAGCAGCGTGGCGAGCTGGCGCGCCTTGACGTAGGCGTCCGTCTCGGTCTTGGTGACGACGTGGACGACGCCGCTGCGCTTGCTGTGGGGTTCGGGGCCGCCCAGGGCCGCGGCGTCGACGTTCTCGCCGGTGACGCTGCGGACCACGTCGGGGCCCGTGACGAAGATCCGGCCCAAGTCGGCCAGGATGACGAGGTCGGTGAGCGCTGGGCCGTACGCGGCGCCGCCGGCGGCCGCGCCGACGACGACGGAGATCTGCGGCACGATGCCGGACGCCTTGGTCATGGCGGCGAAGACCCGGCCGACGGCGTGCAGCGACTCGACGCCTTCGGCGAGTCGCGCACCGCCGGAGTGCCAGATCCCGATGACCGGCACCCGTTCACGGACGGCCACGTCGTAGGCGTGGACGATGTGCTCGCAACCTTCGCTGCCCAACGCGCCGCCCTGGATCCGGGCGTCGCTGCAGAAGGCGACCACGGGGACGCCCTCGACTCGGCCCATGGCGGCCAGAGCGCCGCTCTGGTCCGCAGGAGTGATCAGCCGCAGCGAGCCCTCATCGAGCAGCGCGGCCAGGCGGACGGCTGGATCGCGGGGATCGGCGGGCTCCTGATCGGAGCCCTGCGTCACCACCCGGTTGTCGAGCACGGTCATTTAAGCCCCCTTAAACACGACGGACACGTTGTGCCCGCCGAATCCGAACGAGTTGTTGACCGCTGCGATATCGCCTTCCGGCAGGGGGCGGTTCTCGCCGTAGACGAGGTCCACCTCGATGCCGTCGTCGATGTTGTCGAGGTTGATGGTGGCGGGGACGATCCGCTCCTGCAGCGCCTTGATCGTGAAGACGGACTCGATGCCGCCGGCGCCGCCGAGCAGGTGCCCGGTCATGGACTTGGTGGAGGTCACCAGCGGGTGGGTGCCGATGGCCTTGGCCACCGCCTGGACCTCGCCGACGTCGCCCGCGGGGGTCGAGGTGGCGTGCGCGTTGACGTGCTTGACGTCGAGGCCGGTGATGCCCGCGTCGTTGAGCGCGTGGGTCATCGCCATGATGATGCCCCGGCCCTCGGGCTCTGGCTGGGTGATGTGGTGGGCGTCGGCGGAGTAGCCCACCCCGGCGCAGTAGGCGTAGATCCGCGCGCCGCGCGTCTTGGCGTGCTCCTCCGACTCCAGCACGACGATGCCGGCACCCTCGCCGAGCACGAACCCGTCACGGTCGCGGTCCCACGGCCGGGACGCGCCCGCAGGGTCGTGGTTGCGGGTGGACATGGCCCGCGCGGCGGCGAAGGCCGCCATGTTGAGCCCATGGATCGCCGCCTCGGTGCCGCCAGCGACCACCACGTCGGCGCGGCCTGCCCTGATCATGTCCATGGCGTAGCCGATGGCCTCGGCGCCGGACGCGCAGGCCGACACCGTGGCGTGCACGCCTGCCTGGGCGCCCAGGTCGAGGCCGATCCAGGCGGCCGGGCCGTTGGGCATGAGCATCGGCACCGTGAAGGGAGACAGCCGGTTCCAGCCGCGCTCCCGGTAGGTGTCGTAGGCGGCCAGCGTGGTGTTGATGCCGCCGATGCCGCTGGAGACCACGACGCCGAGCCGCTCGGGCGCCACCTTGGGGGCGCCGGCGTCCTGCCAGGCCTCCCTGGAGGCGACCATGGCGAACTGCTCGCTGCGGTCGAGCCTGCGGGCCTCGGGCCGCGGCAGCACCTCAGCGGGGTCCACCGCGGCCGTCCCCGCGAACTTCACGGGGACGGTGTCGATCCAGTCCGTGGTGAGAGTCTTGACACCCGACTGACCGGCGAGGAGCGCCGTCCAGGTCGAGGTGACGTCTCCACCGACGGGCGTCGTCGCGCCAAGCCCGGTGACGACGACACGTACCCGGTTCGCACTCACGTTTTCGCGCTCCTTGCTAGTCAGAAAGGGTGATCTCTAGGCCTGGATGAAGGTGAGGACGTCCTTGACCGTCTTCAGGTTCTTGAGCTGGTCGTCGGGAATCTCGACACCGAACTCGTCCTGGGCGGCCACGGCGATCTCGACCATGGACAGGGAGTCGATGTCGAGATCGTCCACGAAGCTCTTCTCGGGCGTCACTTCGGAGGCCGGAATGCCGGTGATCTCGTTGATGATCTTGCCGAGGCCTTCGAGGATCTCCTGCTCGCTGGCAGCCATGTTGTTGGTTCTCCTTTGATTTCCTGGGTTTCTGTGCGGCTGCGCCGCACAAGCCTTTGAGTGGTACGGGCGTGATCCTACGGAATCTCGATCACTTGGCCCGCGTAGGTGAGCCCCGCGCCGAAACCGAGCATGAGCGCGAGACCGCCCGAGCGGACCTCGCCGTGCTCCAGCATGCGCGACAGCGCGAGCGGGATGGACGCGGCGGAGGTGTTTCCGGCGTTGACGATGTCACGCGCCACGACGGCCTTGCCGGCGCCCAGCTTGCGGGCGATGGCCTCGATGATGCGCAGGTTGGCCTGGTGGGGGACGAACGCCGACAGCTCGGCCGGATCCACCCCCGCGCGGGAGCAGGCTTCCAGTGCCACCGGGTACAGCGCGGTGGTGGCCCAGCGGAAGACGGTCTGTCCCTCCTGGTGCAGGAACGTCGTGCGGTCGTCGATGCGGATGGCGTCGGCCTTGTCGCCGGCGCTGCCCCAGACGACGGGCCCGATGCCGGGCGTGTCGGAGGGGCCCACCACCGCGGCTCCGGCGCCGTCGGCGAAGATCACGGCGGTGGACCGGTCGGTCCAGTCGACCCACTGCGACAACTTCTCCGCGCCGATGACCAGCACATGCTTGGCCGCGCCTGCGCGTACGGCGGCGTCGGCGGTGCCGAGCGCGTAGCAGAAGCCGGCGCAGGCGGCGTTGACGTCGAACGCGCCCGGCGCCTTGATGCCGAGGCGGTGCGCCACGATGGCGGAGGCGTTGGGGATCTGCGATTCGAGCGTGCAGGTGGCGACGATGACCAGGTCGATGTCCTCGGGCGACAGGCCGCTCGCGGCCAGCGCCTTGCCGCCGGCGATGGTCGCCATGTCCTCCAGCGACTCGCCCTCGGGTGCGACCCTGCGCTCCTTGATGCCGACGCGCGACTGGATCCACTCGTCGTTGGTGTCAATGGTCTTGGCCAGGTCGTCGTTGGTGACGACATTGGCCGGCTGGTAGTGGCCGAGCGCCAGCACCCTGCCGCCAGGGGCGATGTCGGGAATCCTCATTTGATCAGCTCCCTGGCCGCGTCGAGGTCGTCTGGAGTCTTCAGTGCCACGGTCTGCACGCCGCGCAGACCGCGTCTGGCCAGGCCGGTCAGCGTTCCGCCGGGCAGTAGCTCGATCATCGTGGTGACGCCGAGCGCGGCCACGGTCTCCGAGCAGGCGCCCCACCTGACGGGGCTGCTGACCTGCTTGACCAGCCGCTCGACGAACTCGGCGCCGGAGGCGACGGGCTTGCCGTCGGAGTTGGACAGCAGCGTGACCTGCGGGTCGCCGGGCACGATGGCCCTGGCGGCCTCGCGCAGGCTCTCCACGGCTGGCGCCATGTGGTGCGTGTGGAACGCGCCGGCCACCGACAGTGGGATGAGCCGGGCGCGGGCCGGCGCGTCGTCCTTGAACGCGGCCAGCTGTTCCGTCGTGCCGCCGGCCACGATCTGGCCGGCGCCGTTGATGTTGGCGGGCGTCAGCCCGTGCCGCTCGATGGCGGCGAGCACCTCGTCCTCCACGCCGCCGAGCACGGCGGTCATGCCGGTCGCGGTGATGGCGGCGGCCTTGGCCATGGCCTGGGCGCGCTCGCGGACGAGGGTGAGCGCCTGCTCCGGGGTGAGCACCCCGGCCAGCGCGGCCGCGGCGAACTCGCCCACACTATGGCCCGCGAGCACGTCGGGGGCGACGCCGAGCGCCTCGGCGGAGGCCAGGGCGGCGGCCACGAGCAGCGGCTGAGCGACGGCGGTGTCGCGGATCTCGTCGGCGTCGGCGGTGGTCCCGTAGGCGATCAAATCGATCCCTGCGACCTCCGACCAGGCGCCGAGCCGGTCCGCGAGACCGGGCAGCTCGAGCCACGGGGACAGGAAGCCTGGGGTTTGGGCACCTTGGCCCGGAGCGACGACTACAAGCACGAAATCCACCTTGCCCTGTAGAACTCCGACACGCGGATAGAGATCCGTACGAACTTTGTCCACGGCGATTTGTAGGAATCCTACAGTGGGGATTTCGGCACCATTACGTTAGGGCCCGCCAGGTTACGGCGCTCTCCGCGAGCCTGCCGAGAATCAGGCCGACCTGGAGCGTGAAGGCGGACCGGCCCTCCGTCGGCTGGTACCCGGTCAGCTCGGTGATCTTCTTGAGCCGGTAGCGGACAGTGTTGGGGTGGACGAACAGCAGCCGTGCCGTCGCCTCCAGCGAGGTGCCCTGCTCCAGGTATGTCGCCAACGTGTCGAGCAGCGGAGTGCCGGCGAGCGGCAGGTAGACGTTCTCGATGAGCTGCTCCCTGGCGTCGTCGTCGCCGTCGAGCGCCCGCTCGGCCAGCAGGTCCTCGGCGTGCACCGGACGGGGCGCGTCCGGCCACCCGGAGGACGCCTTCAGCCCGGCCAGCGCGGCCCTGGCCGACCTGGCGGCCGCGTGCAGGTCGGGGACCTCGGGCCCGATCACGATGGGGCCGATGCCAAAGCGGCCCACGACCTGCTTTGCCGCGTCGTCAACGCTCTGCGCGCCGCCGACGATCACGATCAGCCGGTCGGCCTGCACACCGGCCAGCAGATCCATGCCGATGCGGCGGCCCTTCTCCCGCAGGCCGTCGATCACCGCGCGCGGGTCGCCCTCGGGGGCGTGGCCGGCGATGACGACCACGGGGGAGGAGGTCCAGCCGAGCGCGGCGGCCCAGGAGTGCAGCCCGTCGTCCACCTCGCCGCGCACGAGGGCGTCCACGATCAGCGCCTCCAGCCGGGCGTCCCACGAGCCCCTGGCCTCGGCCTCGCGGGCGTAGACGTGGGCGGCGGCGAAGGCGACGTCCCGGGTGTAGCGGAGCATGGCCTGCTGCAGCTGGTCCTCGCCGCCTAGGGCGGCCAGTTCGTGGGTGCGGGCCTCGACGATCTCGACCACGACCCTGACGATGTCGACGGTCTGCTGGAGCGAGATCGAGCGCTTCAGCTCGCGCGGGGCGGTGCCGAAGAACTCGATGCTGGGCGTGGGCGGGTCCTCCTCCCCGGCGGTCGAGAACCACTCCACGAACGCCGCGATGCCGGCCTGGGCCACGAGCCCCACCCACGACCGGTCTTCGGCGCTGAGCGCGCGGAACCACGGCAACTGCTCGTCCATGCGTGCCATCGCCGCGGTGCCGAGCGAGCCCATGGCCCGCTCGAGCCTGCGCGTGGTGTCCTCCCGGGTCCGCTCTGTCACGTCTCCTAGAGTGCCAGCTCGGCCCAGGTGAACGCGACGGCCGGTCAGATGACCGCGACGGCGGTGATCAGACCGATCGCCACATGCGTCACGGCCAGCAGCCGCGCCCCCGGCTGCAACTCCTGCTCCTTGACCAGGTCGCGTACCGAGATGCCGACGATCTTGTCGAAGACCAGCATCGCCACGGTCTGCACCACGATGCCGACCAGGCCGAACACCGCCGTGCCCGCCAGGCCTTCGGCGAGCCGGCCGCCGGAGGACCAGATGGAGGCGGCCACGATCAGGCCGACGGCGGCCAGGGCGGACGTGGCGAGCAGGGTGGCGTTCGGGTTGCGCTCGCTACGGATGATCTCGCTCAGCTTGCCGGGGGTGGCCCAGTCGATCACGTAGAAGCCGATGATCATCAGGATCACGCCGACGGCGGCGTATGAGGCGATGGCACCCGCGCCGCGGGCGAGGGTTTCGAGAAGGGTCACGTCAGTTCCTATCACAGTGGGAGGTGTCAGCCCGCGATGCGATGCGGGACAAAGGAGGAGGTGTCATCGGTGATCAGGCCGGTCGTCTCCCTGATGCCGAGGCCGGCCGACTCGTCGGCGACCATCCAAGCGCCGAGCACCGGCCGCTGCCCCTCGAACGCCGGCAGCGCCTCGAAGCCCTGGAAGACGTAGCCTTCCTGGCCGTATCTGCCGGGCGTCTCCTGAGTGCCCTCCGGGGTGACGATCCGCATGGAGGCGCCCTCCCTGCCGAGCAGCGGCTTGGCGATGTAGGAGGTCAGCTCGCGCGGGCCGTCCAGGTAGGCCGGCAGCAGCGAAGGGTGCCCCGGATAGAGCTCCCACAACACGGCCAGCAGCGCCTTGTTCGACAGCAGCGCCTTCCACAGTGGCTCGATCCAGGTGGAGTGCCGCGCTGCGTGCTGCCCGAACTCGTCAGTCAGCATCCACTCCCATGGGTAGAGCTTGAACACCGAGCGGATCATCTGCTCGTCGAGGTCGACGAAGCGCCGGTTGAGCGAGTCCCAGCCGATGTCCTCCATGGCGATGGCGACCGTCTGCAGGCCCGCCTGCTCGGCGGTCTCCTGCAGGTACGCCACCGTCATGGCCTCCTCACCGGTCTCGTCCGCGTTCGTGAACGAGAAGTGCACCGGCCCAGGCGGCAGCCGCAGCTCGCGCCAGCGGTCGATGAGCCGCTCGTGCACGGAGTTCCACTGGTCGTCATCCGGGTGCGTGTCCTGCAGCCAGAACCACTGCACGACGGACGACTCCACCAGCGAGGTCGGCGTGTCGGCGTTGTACTCCAGCAGCTTGGCCGGGCCGGTGCCGTCGTAGCGCAGGTCGAAGCGGCCGTACACGTGCGGATCGCGGCGCTCCCACGAGCGCGACACCTCCTCCCACGCCCACTCGGGGATGGCGAAGTCGGCGAAGCGCCCGGTGGAGATCACATGCTCGACGGTGCGCAGGCACATGCCATGGAGCTCTTCGACCTGCCCCTCCAGCGCCTCGACCTCGTCGATCGAGAAGACGTAGTGCACCGACTCGTCCCAGTAGGGCCGGCTCAGGCCCTCGGGGTGTGCGGCCCGGTGGTAGGCCAGGCCGTGGCTTTCGATCGTCTTCTCCCAGTCGTCCCTGGGAGTGCCATGTTCGCGACGCACGTCTCAGCTCCCGCCGCTCCAGCTCTTGCCGAACCCGCCCCGCTGGATCGACTTGCCGTTACGAGAGGAGATGTTCACGTCAGAGGGCCGGTAGGTGGTGCCGCCCTCGACCCGGTTGCCGACCCTGCGGCCGCCGTAATACCAGATGTACGCCCCGCGCGAGCCGCCGTAGTAGTGCGTGCGGCCGTTGTCGTCCTCGCAGTAGTCCTCGTCCACGACCTCGTAGGTGCCGTCCGCAAGCTGGACGACGCAGTCCGCGGTGACCTCGTCGTCGTCCTGCACGGCGGAGCAGTATCCCACCACCATCACGGACAGGACGCCGAGAACGACCAGTGGGACCACCTTCGACGATTTGCGCGGCTGCTCTGTGGGCGCGTGTGGCGGTTTTGCCATAAACTCCTGCTTTCCTGGGCCGATCAGCCTAGCGGTGGCCCTCGTCGCTGATCAATGTGTAGCGGCCCGCGGTTGCCGTTGGCTTGGGTATGACTTAACGCATGGAACCGACTGAGGCGCTGCGCGAGATCGCCTTCCTGCTGGAGCGCGCCGGCGAGCCTACATACCGCGTGCGTGCCTTCCGCCGCGCCGCCGCCGTCGTCGCCGACCTTCCCCAGGACGAGCTCGTGCGGCTGGCCCGCACCGGCGGACTCGGCGACCTGCCCGGCATCGGGAAGGTCACCGCTCTTGTTGTGAACGAAAGCCTGGACGGCCAGGTTCCTACGTATTTGAGAAGGATGCGGGCCACCGCCGGAGTCGAGCTGGACGCCGAGACCGCCGCGATGCGTACCGCGTTGAAAGGCGACCTGCACAGCCACTCCGACTGGTCGGACGGCGGCTCGCCGATCGACGAGATGGCCGAGGCGGCCATCGGGCTCGGTCACGAATACATGGCGCTGACCGATCACTCGCCGCGGCTGACCGTGGCGAAGGGGCTGTCGGCGGAGCGGCTGGAGCGGCAGCTGGAGGTCGTGGCGAAGCTCAACGAGCGGCTGGCGCCGTTCAGGATCCTCACCGGCATCGAGGTGGACATCAACGTGGACGGCACGCTCGACCAGGACCCCGCGTTGCTGGAGCGGCTGGACGTCGTGGTCGCCAGCGTGCACTCCAAGCTGCGCATGGGCGGGGATGACATGACGCGGCGGATGGTCACCGCGATCGCCAACCCCCTCGTGGACGTGCTCGGGCACTGTACGGGGCGGGTGGTGCAGGCCGGCGGCAAGCGGGGCGTCAAGCGGCCGGAGTCGGAGTTCGAGGCCGAGCTGGTCTTCGAGGCCTGCCGACGGTTCGGGGTGGCGGTCGAGATCAACTCCCGGCCCGATCGGCTCGATCCGCCGAAACGGCTGATGCGGCTGGCGTACGAGATGGGCTGCGTGTTCGCGATCGACTCCGACGCGCACGCGCCCGGGCAGCTCGACTGGCAGCGGTACGGGTGCGAGCGGGCGGCCAGGTGCGGCATCGAGGCCGAGCGCATCGTCAACACCTGGCCGCTGGACCGCCTGCTCGACTGGGCCGGCGCCTAGATCTTGTTGCCCGGGGCCTCGTGCGGGACCGGCCAGACCTCGACCGCGCCGACCGAGGCGAAGGGCAGCTCGGCGGCGAGGGCGAGGGCGCGTTGCTCGTCGTCGACTTCCACCAGATACCAGCTGGCCAGGTATTCCTTGGACTCCAGGTAGGGGCCGTCGGTGACGGCGGGCAGGCCGTTGCGCACCCGCACGGTCTTGGCCTCGACGGCGTCGGCGGTGCCGTACGCGCCCAGCAGCTCACCTGTCTCGGCGTACTTGCGGTTGAACGCGTCCTGCTCGGCGATGTGCTTCTGCGTCTCCTCGGCCGAGAACGACTCCCACAGTTCCTGGTTGCCGTAGATGATGATCATGTATTTCATGGTCTCCTGCCTCCTTCGGATGCTGTTGTCAGCGGGTCGGAGCCGGCGCGGCCTCTTTGACATCACCGGCGGAAAAACCTGCGATCGTTTGCCGGGCGTGAAAGCGGGCTCCGCCGTCCGGGGCTCAGGCGGCGGTGTGAGATGCGCCACAGGGGCGTCAGGACACTGGCCGAAACCGTGATAGCCGTGTGACCCGGCAGTGAGGAGGGTATCTCGGGGCTGCCCGGGCGCCCGGCGATTGTCGGTGGCGCGGCGTAGCGTCACGGCTGTGAATCGTACCGACCGACTCTACGCACTCGTCGAGGACCTGCGTGCCATCGCCCCCCGCTGCCGTTCCGCGCGGGAGCTGGCTCAGCGGTTCGAGGTCAGCGCGCGCACGATCGAGCGCGACATCACCGCGCTGCAGGAGTCGGGCGTGCCGATCTACGCCGAGCCTGGCCGCAAGGGCGGTTACGCCATCGACAAGAAGATGTCCCTGCCGCCGCTCAACTTCACCCCCGCCGAGGCGGTGGCCATCGCGGTGGCGCTCAGCCGGGCCGGTGACCAGCCGTTCGGCCGGCAGGCCCGCAGCGCCTTACGCAAGGTGGTCGCCGCCATGCCGGGTCCCGAGGGCGATCTGGCCAGGGAGCTGGCCCGCCGGGTGCAGCTCATGCGGCTGCCCGAAGAGCCGGGCAGCGCGATCCAGCCGCTCGGCGGCGAGGGAATCTCCCGGGCCATCGAGGAGGCGTTGCTGCGCCGCCGGGTGCTCAGGCTCGAATACGCCGACGCCAAGGGGGCCCTCACCTCTCGCGATGTCGAGCCAGGGGTGTTCCTGGGCGGCCGGGGCGGTTTCTGGTATCTCGTGGCGTGGTGCCGGCTGCGCGACGACGTACGCGTCTTCCGCCTCGACCGTATCGCGGCCGCCACCGTCACCGCCGAGCGCTGCCCCGACCGGCCGTTGGAGGGCTTCGCCACCGACCTGCCCGAGATGATCGTGCACGGCACAGTGCTCGATTAATCAAGCGAAAACACCGACATAGGGTTGTCGCCAACGCGCTACATCGTTGTCTTGTTCGAGAAAGCAAGGAGACGATGATGGACAACACGGTGACGTGGTTCGAGGTCGCGACCGACGACCCTGAGGGTGCTCAGACGTTCTATGGCGGGCTGTTCGGCTGGACGTTCATGCGCGACGAGGGCCCGATCGACTATCGGCTGATCGGCCATCCGGGCGGTGAGCAGCCGGTGGGCGGGCTCTACAACACCAAGGGCGAGTTCCCCAACCACGCGATCTTCCACGTGCACGTGGCCGACGTCGAGGCGACCTGCGCCCAGAGCGAGGCGCTCGGCGGCAAGGTGATCACGAAGGTGATCGACGACGGCGCGGGCACGGACTTCGCCTATCTGCGTGACACGTCCGGCAGCGTCTTCGGGATCTTCCACCGCAGGTGATGACCCGTGGCCGGGCCGGGGAGAGCGCCTTCCCCGCCGACCCCGGCAGGCCATGGGCCCGCTTCCCAGGAGCGGTTCACCCCTCGCCCTGGGCACGCCGCCGATCGCCGAGCGGCGGCGCGCTCAGGGCCTCGACGACCGGTAGCTCCGGTCGGCGAAACCGGCCCGATCCAGGGTGACGGCCTCCGACGCCGGTCCGCTTGGGATCAGGCGCCGGTCAGAACGCGGCAGCGGTCAGCCAGCGCTCCAGCAAGGTGTGGTCACCGTACACGGTGAGCGCCTCGGGGGAGCGCCGCCCGTACAGCATGAGGAGCAGGTCACGCACCGGCCCCTGGACGGCGGTATCGCCCTTGGCGTGACCGCGGGCCCATTCGATCGTCCCGGCGGGTCCCTGCATGATCGTCCACTCGCCGTCGGCGTCGTTCGCGTGGAGGTGGATCGTGGCCCCCTCCACGTCGAGCTCGCCCAGGGCCCGGGTGACCCAGGCCGCGGACGGCAGGTTGTGCAGGAACTCCTCGATGCCGTCCACCGCGGTCGCCGCCGGGATCACCGGGTCGAGGCCGAGCGCGAGCTCGGCGTCGGCCCGGTGGATCACCAGCTCGAACACCATCCGCCGCGGCCACCAGGACGCCCGCTTGTCGGGCCCCCAGGTCCACACCGCCAGCTCCGGGTCGGTCTCGCGCAGGGTTCGCAGCAGCTCCGCGGCCCCGGCCAGCAGCCACGCGGCGTCGCCGCTCTGCCCCTCGGCCAGCCCGCTGGGCACCTGGCGCGACCAGATCCGTTCCTGCACCTGGTTGCGCAGCACGTGCACCGCCCACCGATGGGTTTGGCCGACGTGTGTGACCAGTTCGGCGAGCGTCCAGCCCGGGCACGTAGGGACCGGGACCGACAAGTCGCCCGACAACTGCGCGAGGCGCGCGGCCTCCGTCTCGATCTCTGACTCGTAGTCCTTCACCCGCCACACACTAGGCCGCGGGACAGGCGGCACCCTTCTCCGGCACCTTGCCGTCGATCAGGTACGCGTCCACGAGCCCCTGCACGCATTTGCTGCCCGACAGGTACGCGCCGTGCCCCTCGCCCATGTACGTGACCAGCGTGGCGGTCCTGAGCTGGGCCGTGAGCTTGGGCGCCCACTCGTACGGCGTGGCCGGGTCGCCCTTGCCGCCCACCACCACGATCGGCGCCGACCCGGTGGCGTTCACGTGCCGCGCCTGGTCGCTCCCCTTGGCCGGCCACACCCGGCACAACCCGCCCGAGCCCTCGCTGCCGAACAGCGGCGAGATCTTGAGCGCGGCCTGCTCGGTGCGCCGCAACTCGTCCGGGGTCGGCCGCTCGGCGGTGTCGACGCAGGTGATCGCCGGGAAGCTGGTCATCTGCGTGGAGTACGTGCCGTCCGGGCTGCGCCCGGTGTAGGAGTCGGCCAGGTACATCAGCGCATCGCCCCTGCCTTTGAGCGCGTCGCCCAGCGCCCGCTCCAGGAACGGCCAGGTCATCTCCGAATACAGCGCGGCGGCCACGCCCGTGGAGGCCAGCCCCTGAGTGAGGTCGCGGTTGCCGACCTTCAGCGGTTTGGCCGTCAGCTCGTTCATCAGGTTCTCGACGTTGGCGTTGGCCGTGGCCTGATCCCTGCCGATCTCGCACGAGTTCTTGACGCACGATTTGAGGAAGCTCTCGTACGCCTGCTGGAAGCCACGCGTCTGGACCAGCGTCCGCTGCTCGAAGGTGACCGTCGGGTCGAGCGGTGCGTCGAGCAGCATGCGGCCCACCTTCTCGGGGAACTCGGTGGCGTAGACGCCGCCGAGCTGGGTGCCGTACGACATGCCGACGTAGTTGAGCTTCGGGTCGCCCAGGGAAGCGCGGATGCGGTCCAGGTCGCGGGCGGCGTTCACGGTGCCGACGTACGGCAGGATCTTGCCGGAGTTCTTCTGGCAGAGCGCGGCGAACTCCTTGTTGGCCGCTTCGCTCTCCCGGTGCGTCTCGTCGTTGGGCGGCAGCGTGTCCAGCGAGGTGAAGCGGTCCATCTCGGCGCCGCTGCCGCAGCGCACCCCGGAGCTGCGCTCGACGCCGCGCGGGTCGAAGCTGACCAGGTCGTAGCGGGCCCGCAGCGCGGTGAGCGCCTTGGCGGCCTGGTCGAGCGTGTCCACCCCGGAGGCGCCGGGGCCGCCGAAGTTGAACACCAACGACCCGAGCCGCTTGCCCGTGGCCGGCAGCTTGATCAGCGCCAGGTCGATCGTCTCACCGTCCGGCTTGGCGTAGTCCAAGGGCACCGCGAGCTTCCCGCAGCGCACTGAGGTGTCCTGGCGGGCCGGCGGCTCGCCGTCAGGGCGCTTGATGTCGGTGCAAGGCCCCCACTGGATGGGTTCGGGGCTCCCGCCGCCGGACTTCGTAGCGGGCTCGGCGGGCACACTCGAGCAGCCGGCGGCCGCCACGAGCAGGGTGGCGGCTAGAACGCGTCGCATGGCACAAACTTCCCCTCGTCTCTCCGGGGGAAGTAGTGCCCACAATACGCGATTGCGCACCCAAAGAGGGTGAGGCGGCACGTACCGCAGGTGCGCACTCCGCTACCTGCGACAGGTCGCTGGACGCGACCTGTCGTGCCGCCTCACAACGGTGTTCAGATCCCCATGGACTGGGTGTCGTTGCTCTCAGCGCCGCCGGCCTCGGTGACGCCGTTCTTGAGGTGGTAGCGGGCGATGGCCTCGCGCAGCACCTCGCCGTCGAGCTCGCCCCGCTTCACGAGCTGGGTGAGCACGGCCAGCGTGATCGACGCCGCGTCCACGTGGAAGTGACGGCGCAGCGCCGAGCGGGTGTCGGACAGGCCGAATCCGTCGGTGCCCAGCGAGGACCAGTCACCCGGCACCCACTGCGCGATCTGGTCCTGCACGGCCTTCATGTAGTCGCTGACGCCCACGATCGGCCCCTGGGCCTGGGACAGGACCTGGGTGACGTACGGGACGCGCTGATCGGCGTCGGGGTTGAGCAGGTTGTGCTCCTCGCACACCAGCGCCTCGCGGCGCAGCTCGGACCACGACGTCGCCGACCACACGTCGGCCGACACGCCCCAGTCCTCGGCCAGCAGCCGCTGCGCCTCCATCGCCCACGGACCGGCGACGCCCGAGGACAGGATGTTGGCCTTCGGACCCTGCGTCTGCGGCCCGTCGGCGAACTTGTACAGGCCCTTGAGCAGGCCCTGCACGTCGAGGTTCGCTGGCTGGGCCGGCTGCAGGTAGGGCTCGTTGTAGACGGTCAGGTAGTAGAAGACGTCCTCCGGCTGGTCGCCGTACATCCTCCTGAGGCCGTCCTTGACGATGTGCGCCACCTCGAACGCCCAGGACGGGTCGTAGGAGACCGCGGCCGGGTTGGTGGAGGCGATGAGCGGCGTGTGGCCGTCCTCGTGCTGCAGGCCCTCGCCGTTGAGCGTGGTGCGGCCCGCGGTGGCGCCGACCAGGAAGCCGCGGCCCATCTGGTCGCCCATCTGCCACATCTGGTCGCCGGTGCGCTGCCACCCGAACATCGAGTAGAAGATGTAGATCGGGATCATGTGCTCGCCGTGCGTGGCGTAGGTGGTGCCCGCCGCGATCGTCGAGGCCATCGAGCCCGCCTCGGTGATGCCCTCGTGCAGGATCTGGCCCTGGACGTGCTCCTTGTACGAGAGCAGCAGCTCCCTGTCGACGGCCTCATAGGTCTGGCCGTGGTGGGAGTAGATCTTGGCCGTCGGGAACATGGCGTCCAGGCCGAACGTACGGGCCTCGTCGGGGATGATCGGCACGAACCGGTGGCCGATCTCCTTGTCGCGCATGAGGTCCTTCAGCACCCGCACGAACGCCATCGTGGTGGCCACCTGCTGCTTGCCCGAGCCCTTGTGGAAGGTGCTGTAGACCTCGTCGCCGGGCAGCTTGACCGGCTTGGCGCGGAGGACGCGCTTGGGGAGCACGCCGC
This sequence comes from Nonomuraea sp. 3N208, assembly GCF_052245935.1. Taxonomy (NCBI): domain Bacteria; kingdom Bacillati; phylum Actinomycetota; class Actinomycetes; order Streptosporangiales; family Streptosporangiaceae; genus Nonomuraea; species Nonomuraea sp. 3N208. The sequence goes on from NZ_JBQQBR010000015.1 coordinate 230,517, forward strand.
CGAGCGCGGCGCGGCGCTCCTTCATGTACTGGATCTCGGGGTCGTTCTCGCCCGGGTGGAAGTACGGGGGAAGGTCGCCCTCCAGCGCCGAGTCCGGGATCGGCAGGTAGAGCCGGTCGCGGAACTCCTTCAGCTCGGCCTTGCTGAGCTTCTTCATCTGGTGCGTGGCGTTACGCGCCTCGAAGTCCTTGCCCAGGGTCCAGCCCTTGATGGTCTGGGCGAGGATCACGGTCGGCTGGCCGACGTGCTCGCGGGCCGCCTTGAACGCCGCGAAGACCTTGCGGTAGTCGTGGCCGCCGCGCGACAGCTTGCGGATGTCGTCGTCGGTCAGATGCTCGACCATCTTGCGCAGGCGCGGGTCGGAGCCGAAGAAGTGCTCGCGGATGTAGGCGCCCGACTCGACCGAGTAGGTCTGGAACTGCCCGTCCGGCGTGGTGTTCATCTGGTTGACCAGCACGCCGTCCACGTCGGCCGCCAGCAGCGGGTCCCAGTCGCGGCCCCACACGACCTTGATCACGTTCCAGCCGGCGCCGCGGAAGTACGACTCCAGCTCCTGGATGATCTTGCCGTTGCCGCGTACCGGGCCGTCGAGCCGCTGCAGGTTGCAGTTGATCACGAACGTGAGGTTGTCGAGCTCGTCGCGGGCGGCCAGGCCGATCGCACCGAGCGACTCCGGCTCGTCCATCTCGCCGTCGCCCAGGAACGCCCACACGTGGCTGCGGCTGGTGTCCTTGATCTGGCGGTTGAGCAGGTAGCGGTTGAACCGCGCCTGGTAGATCGCGCCGATCGGGCCCAGGCCCATGGAGACCGTGGGGAACTCCCAGAAGTCGGGCATGAGCCGCGGGTGCGGGTAGGAGGGCAGGCCGCGGAAGCCGTGCGACAACTCCTGGCGGAACGCGTCGAGCTGGGAGTCGTTGAGCCGGCCCTCGAGGAAGGCGCGGGCGTAGATGCCCGGTGCGGCGTGCCCCTGGAAGAAGACCTGGTCGCCCGACTCGCCGTGATCCTTGCCGCGGAAGAAGTGGTTGAAGCCCACCTCGTAGAGCGAGGCCGCCGAGGCGTAGGTGGCGATGTGGCCACCGACGTTGGTGCGGGCGTTGGCCCTGGACACCATGATGGCCGCGTTCCAGCGGATGTAGGCGCGGATGCGGCGCTCGACGTGCTCGTCACCGGGGAACCAGGGCTCGCGTTCCGGCGGGATCGTGTTGATGTAGTCGGTGCTTCGCAGGCCCGGCACGCCGACCTGGTGCTCGCGGGCCCGCTCCAGCATGCGCAGCATGAGGTAGCGGGCTCTGGTACGGCCCTCGGTCTTGACGACGTTGTCGAGAGACTCGAGCCACTCGTTGGTCTCGCTGGGGTCGACATCAGGCAGCTGGCTGGGTAGGCCGTCGCTGATGATCGAGAATCGCTGGCGTCCGGAAGCCACTGGGTCTCGCCTTCCGAGAATGACTGATGTCTGGTCTGGGTCGCCTTCCATCCTGGTCGCTAGCCGTAGAAAACGCATCTCTACTGGCTGGTAACCAGTGTGTCCCTGCTGGCAGGGCCATCTCCGATGGCCTAGACCACCGATGGTAGGACGAATCGCAGTCAAAGGTTACATCCCCGACCCAATTTAACAAGACGGGAAAACGAACGAAATTTTACGTGCGTCGCTCGGTGTGTCCGACAGACCGAAGAGGGGAGATCCTCACCGCTCCTGGGCGAGTTGCCGATATTAGCGAATCGCCATGAGCCGGGCCCGGGCTGGGTCCGGGTGCACCCCGAACGGTATTGGGTGCGGGGAACAGCGCGTGCTGGTCGCCTGGGTCCCCGCGGGTCTTGCCGCCCGTGGGGGGCGTCCCTGCGGTCCTGGGCGGGCTCGCGGTCCCGTGCGCTGGCGGGCGGGGTCCCTTGGTCTCCCGGCCGGTGGCGCGCGCGTCGGCGAAGCCCAGGTTCTCGATCGCGATCCCGGCGCAGCCATGCCGATGGGCCAGGTGGATCAGCTCGCTGATCACCTGCCGCAGCCGTCCGTCGCGCTGGGCGGCAGGGCCGCTCAGCGCGGTCAGGACCGTGAGGGGTTGGCCGATCGAGTTGCCGCAGGCGTCGACGACGCAGGCGGCAAGGTGGTTGGCGTTGAGATCCACGCTCAGCAACCGCGCCCCGGAAGCGGCCAGCGGGTCCAGGGACGGCAGGGCCGGGGTGTCGGCGGACCAGGAGGCGTCGAGATACCAGCGGTCCCGCTCTGGGTGGTGGGTGATGTCGTAGCGCACCGCCCGGCCTGCACCCGGTCCAGCCACTCCTCCCGGCGGTGGTGAAAACGCACAGCGCTCGATAACCGGTAGCGGCCCCCGGGGGCATTGGCCAGGTGCCGCAGCGGCTGCGGCAGCCCGATCGACATGGAGCCGTCGCCGGGATCGACGGTGATGGTGTAGTTCCCGAACGGCGCCCCCGTCTCTCCGCCGGCGGTCAGGAACATGCGCCGTGACTGCCACCGCCGGCGCCACTACTGCTCGGTGAGCTCGGTGTCGGTGAGGTGGTGCCGGGCCTTGGCCAGCCGGCGGCCACCGGCCACGATCGCGGCCGGCCCTTGGCGATGCGGTCTTCCACGCGGGCCAGCCGGGCGGTGAGCACCTGCAGTCGGCGCTGCTTGTGCCAGCGCTCGTCCTGGTTGGCGTAGCCGCGTACCCGGCCTTGGCGCTTGCCGCATGGCACCGCCAGCCGTTTGCTGATCGTCGCGATGGCGATGGCGATGGCGATGGCGATGGCGATGGCGATGGCGATGGCGATGGCGATGGCGATGGCGATGGTGATGGCGATGGCGATGGTGATGGCGCAGCCCGGCGGGTGCATCGCGCAGGGATCGCAGGGCAAGCTGGTATTGATCCTCCGAGGTGCGGGTCATCGCTCCGGCCCACCGCGACGAGGACACCGCCGTGAGCCACTCCGCCCGCCGGTTGTGTGTGTGACCCCAACGTTCCGATACCGATGCGCTGGGCCAGATCGGCACGGGCGTGGTGGCCAAGATGACGGCCGACGGCGGTCAGGACCTCGATGTCGCGGGGAAATGCCAAGAGGGTTTCGCGGTGTGGCTGAGGACCTGCGCGTCCTTGGTCGCCTGCTCCTGCACGCGGGACGCCAAGTCCGAGCTACTGGCCAGCGGCACCAGGACGACCGCCGCCGGCACGGCCTCGACCAGCAGCACAGCGGCGGCCGTGACCCGCACGTACGACGCCGCCATCCGGCCACGCAGCCCGAAACGCCACATCTGCGCAGCGTAACGTTTTGGTCATGGTTCTGACCTCCCCCGAAAGAGGGAGGCAAAATTCATCCGATCTCGCGATTCGGTCTTTTCGCCGGGCTCTCCGCGTACCAGTGTGGGAGACATGAACGCGACGGTGGGTGACCGCCTCCTGGTGCACGGGAGTACCGTGGGTGAAAGGGACCATGGGGGCGTGATTACGGAGGTCAAGGGCCCGCACGGCGAGCCCCCCTACATGGTGCGGTTCGACGACGGGCATACCGGGCTGGTGTTTCCCGGCCCTGATGCCGTGGTGGTGCATAAGTAAGATTTCCTTGTGAGATCTGAAATCATCTCTGTGGCCACGGGTTCACGAGAGACGGTGCACGACATCACGGCCGAATGCGCCGACTTTGTGCGCGCCCAGGGCGGAGACGGCTTGCTCCACATTTTCGTGCCGCACGCCACTGCCGGCGTCGCCCTGCTCGAGCTGGGCTCGGGCAGCGACGACGACCTGCTCGCCGCCCTGCGAGACGTTTTGCCCGCCGACGACCGATGGCGTCACGCTCACGGCTCGCGCGGCCACGGCAGGTCGCACGTCATGCCCGCGCTGATCCCGCCGTACGCCACCATCCCGGTGCTGGGCGGCCGGATGGCGCTGGGCACCTGGCAGTCGGTCGCCCTCGTGGATCTGAACGTCGACAACGCGCAACGGCAGGTTCGCCTGTCGTTTTTGTCTGATTGATTCTGGCCGACTAGGGCCGTACCCGTGGCGACCGTTGACGACTGAGGGTCACAGCGTGTGGACTGTGCCGAAGCGATAAACCGCATAAGCGGGGCCACTCAAGCAGGAGGGATAAACGTGAGCGCGACCGCGGGTCAGGCGCAGGGCGAGCGCGGCCTGGCCGAACGACTCGGCCTCAAGCCGGGTCAGGTGGTGCAGGAGATCGGTTGGGACGAGGATGTCGATGACGAACTCCGCGACTCCATCGAGGAACTGACCGGCAACGAACTGCTGGACGAGGAGAGCGACGACGTCGTGGACGTGGTGCTGCTGTGGTGGCGCGACGGAGACGGCGACCTCTTCGACGCTCTCAGCGACGCCATGCGAGCACTCGCCGACGGTGGCCAGATCTGGCTGCTGACTCCCAAGGCCGGGCGCGATGGCCACGTGGAGCCGAGCGACATCGGGGAGGATGCCGCCACCGCGGGTCTCTCGCAGACCAGCAGCATTTCCGCCGCACCCGACTGGTCCGGGACCAGGCTCGTGACGCCCAAGGGCCGACGGTAACCACGGTGTCGCCCATGGGCTGACAGTAGGAGCCCGAGCGCCTGCCATGCGGCAGGATGATGCCCGTGAACGCACATCCTGCCGAGGTCGGCGCCCAGGCTCCGGATTTCGAGCTGCAGGACCAGCACGGCACTCCGGTGTGCCTGTCCCAGTTCCGGGGCAGGAAGGTCGTGCTGGTCTTCTATCCGCTTGCCTTCACAGGCGTCTGCAACAGCGAGTTGTCCGCGCTGCGCGACCATCCGTTCGCCAACGCCCAAGTGCTGACGGTCTCCGTGGACTCGGTGTTCACGCACCGTGCGTGGGCGGAACGCGAGGGTTACACGTTTCCGCTGCTCTCTGATTTCTGGCCACACGGACAGGTCGCACAGGCGTACGGTGTGTTCGATGAGGCGAAGGGGCTCGCGCTACGGGGGACCTTCATCATCGACGGCGAGGGCGTGATCCGGTGGTCGGTGGTCAATCCGATCTCCTCCGCTCGCGACGTCGCCGACTATGTCAAGGCACTCGCCGACATTCACTGACCTCGGAGGGAAGGATGCCCTGCTACCGGTGCGGGGCCCGGCAGACAGACCCGGTGCGCGGCGCCAGCCCGTGGCAGCGCGGGGTGCGCAACGAGTCGCAGGTTCTGATCTGCCCGGACTGTCAACGGTTGCACGACCTCGACCTGGACGCGTGCGGGACCTGCGGGTCCACGGCGCTGATCTGCCGGCTGGGCGAGGTGGAGTGCCGGTCCTGCGGGGCCGTGTGGATGGCACGTTCGGACACCCCGCTCTCCGGCTCCACGGCCCCGCCGCCGCCGGGGCTGTCGGCGGAGGTGGAGGCGGCGCTCAACCGGGTGCTGGGGCGGACCTGAGCGGTCTCTGCGCGCCGATAGGGCGCGACGGCACTGCTCGGCCGGAACGCGGTCGACCCGCCGCCGCGATGCGCCCTCCGCGCCCTCTGGACAGGCGTCGTCGAGTCGCCCTAATCGTTGCCCTGAGCCCTGAGCCCTGAGCCCTGAGGACGTGGAGCGCGGCTGGCGGACTCGAGGAGTTGGAGGACGGCTGACGGATCCGAGGAGGTGAAGGGCGCCCGCCGGACCGGCGACTGACTGGGAGAAAGAGGAAGCGGAGTACCGGACATTCCAGACATTCGCTGACCTGCGATATTGTCTCCTTCCGTGTCCGCAATGAGCACCAGCAGCAGTGGTACTACGAGCAGCGCGTTCGTTGTCGCGCTCGACGTCGGCGGCACGTCCATGAAGGGCGGCCTGGTCAGCGAGACGGGTGCGGTGCTGCTGAGCGAGCGGCGCCCCACCCCACGTGCGGACGGCCCGGAGGCGGTCGTCACCGCCATCTCCGACTTCATCAGCCACCTGGCCTCAGCAGGCGACGGCACCCCGCGGGGCGTAGGCCTGGCCGTACCCGGTCTGGTGTCCGAGAGCGCCGCCATCTACGCGGCCAACCTGGGCTGGCATGACGTCCCGGCCACGAACTTCACCACCCTGGACATCCCGGTAATGCTGGGACACGACGTACGCACCGGCGGGCTCGCCGAGAGCATCCTGGGCGCCGGCCGCGGCCTCTCGGACTTTCTCTTCCTCCCCATAGGCACGGGAATCGCCGGCGCCTCGATCATCCGCGGCGAGCCGTACGGCGGCTCATCAGGCTGGGCAGGCGAGATCGGCCACACCCCGGTCTTCCCTGATGGCGAACAGTGCGCCTGCGGCCAGTTCGGCTGCCTGGAGACGTACGCCTCGGCCGCCTCGGTGGGCCGCCGCTACAGCCAGCGGGCGGGCTTGGAAGGCGTCAAGGCCGAGCAGGTGGTCACCTCGGACGACCCCATCGCCATCGAGGTATGGGACGAGGCCGTGGAGGCCCTGTCCCTGGCACTGGCCACGTACACATTGCTGCTCGACCCTTCGGTCATAGTCCTGGGCGGCGGCCTCGCAGAAGCCGGCCCCGCCCTCTTCGACCCCGTACGCACCCGCCTCGTCAAGCGCCTGGCCTTCCGCGAGGCGCCCCCGCTGATCCCAGCCGCGCTGGGCGTCGACGCCGGCATGCTCGGCGCGGCCCTCCTGGGCTGGCGCGCCGCGGGCCGCCCCGAACTCGGCCCTGACTGGACGGTGGATGTGCGATCGGCCCCCCTGGTGTCGTAAGGTGTAGTGCCGATCAGGGGCGGTTAGCTCAGCGGTAGAGCACTCGCCTTACAAGCGAGGGGTCACTGGTTCGAACCCAGTACCGCCCACCTGCGAAAACGCCCCGTCTCCGATCTTGGAAACGGGGCGTGAGTGACAAACTGAGTGACATGTTGAACGGCTATGCCTCATCGACCATGGGGAAGATGCGGTTCATCGCGGTCGCGCCTTCTTGGATGACTGGCCGTATCTGCTGACGGTAGACCGTCTCCGTGACGACCGTGTTGGAGTGCCCGACGAGACGCGAGATGTCCTCGATCGGGATGTCATGATCCGAGAGCAGGGACACGAAGCTGTGTCGAAGTTCCCTTGGCGCCCAGTCCTTGCCGGTGAGGTTGGCGCTGTCGAGCACCTTCCTGAAGTCGCGGCGGATGTTGTGGGCGGTCATCTTGGAGCCGTTCCGAGTGGAGAACACCAACTCGCGATCGTCGTTCTGAGCTTCCTTGAGGGCTTTGAGAGCGTCCACGCAGCGTTTCGGCAGAGCTAGGCTACGTCGGGACTTCGGGGTCTTGATCTCGCCCTTCTTGCGCACCGAGCGCCAAACGTACAGAGCGAATTCCTTGTGATCCCAGCCGATCACGTCCACTGGTCGCCATGCCTTGGCTTCCTCGTCGTGAGCGACCACATGACTCCACCGAAGTGCCCGTACTTCCTCAGTTCGTGCTCCAGAGAGCAGCGAGACCACGATGTAAGCCCGGATGCGGATCTGTGCGTTCTCGGCGGCCTGCAAGACGGCTTCGGCCTGGACCAGCGTGAGCGCTTTGGAGTTACGGCCTGCTCGGCCTTCCGGCACCTCACAAAGGTCCACGACGTTGCGTTTGACCTTGTCGCGCCGCATGGCATTCTTGACGGAGCGGTTCAGCACGTTGTGAAGGATCTTGAGTGAACGGGGACTGAGATCGTTCGTTGCGTTGCAACCATTGGTCCACATCTTCGACGGAGATCCCGAAGCTTCCGCTTGCCCAGCTCGGGGAGAAGATGTGTCTTGGCGTACGTTCGGTACATCTCGACTGTGGCGGGCTCGCGTCCTGGTAGACCGTTGTCCAGCCAGTAATTCACCGCGTCGGCAACTGTGTAGTTGGCTGGCGCGATGGCCAATCCGTCCTCGTGATCGCGTAGTACCTCCTTGAGTTTGGTCTTGGCTTCGGTCTTGGTCCGTCCGGCAGCTTTACGGGTGATGCGTCGGCCGGCGGGCGTGTAGCCGATGGTGATTTCGGCGATCCATCGTTGGCGGGATTCGCTCCAGTACAGGCCACCGTCACCGTGGGCACGCTGCTTGGGCATCAGGCGACCTGCGCTTCCCGCTCCAGGAGCTTGACGTACTCAGCGATAGCGTCGGCAGGGATGCGGCGCGCGCGTCCAGCCTTGACAGTGCGCAGGCGTCCGGCGCGGATCCGTTGATAGAGGTAGCGCCGAGACAGGCGCACGCGCGGCCGGGGCAGCCCCGCGGCTGGCTCGCTACCCCGTGGGTGGGACGACGGCAGACGGGCAGGCCAGGAGGGCGTGCGCCTGAAATTAACCTTTGAGTGGCAGCAGGCGGTAATCAGGAGAAATAGGGGCGAACGATCCTACCGTCTTCAAATAAAAGACAAGCAATCGAAAAGGGCTCCTGATCAAACGTTTGTTCTCCGATGTCATAGGAAACGGAGGAGGGAATCCCGATGGACCGATGGAATCGGACATAATGCCGGAGAATTCCCGACTCGGATAACACGTCCCAAGAGGAATCAACTTGCTAAAGTCAAGCAACTTCGCCACGCTGTTTGCGATCGGCGCCGTGCTGACAAGCAGTGCCATCACTCTGAATATGGCCGTCGCTGCTTCCGCGAGCGTAACGGTGGAAAGCACTACCGCACGTGCAGCCGCCAGTCACCGCCTCAGCACTTCTTCCACCGACCCGGCCAAAAGCCGCAACCAGATCAGGAACAAGAACCGGCAGCACCAATACCAACACCAGCGCGAGCACGAGCGTCAGACGCACCATGCCCGCAATAATGTGGATATCCCCGGCGCAAGCGGCCCGCCAGGCCCACGAGAGCTTCAGGGTCCACAGGGTGAGCGGGGCCCGCAGGGCCCACAAGGTGAGCAGGGCCCACAGGGTGAGCAGGGCCCACAGGGTGAGCAGGGCCCGCAGGGTGAGGCCGGAGTCTCCGGGTACGAAGTGGTGAATGGGGAGGACGTGATCTGCCCGGCCAACGACACGACTTGTCCAATCGCTGTGGCGACCTGCCCCGCAGGAAAAGTGCCGACCGGCGGCGGCTACGGTGCGGCGCTTGTCGGCGATCCTCCACTGTCCTTCGTCCGGAACATGGCGGTGGGTACCTCGTGGACAGTCCAGGCCATCAACCCGAACCCGTCAGAAGGCGGCCCCGTTTACTTCGCGCAGGCCATCTGCGCCTTCGCCTGACCTCGCCCGCGCCCTTTGGGTGGGACGACGGCAGAGGGGCAGCCCAGAGGGCTGATTGTGCTTGGCCGCCAGGCGTCGAGCCAAGTGACAAAGTGAGTGATATCCGGGATGCCCACAACTGCCTGAGCGTGCCCAATGATGCAGATCACGAGCCACACGACCAAGAGAAACGGCCCGTACAGAGATCAATCTGACTGCTTTGCATCGAAGAGGTCACTCCCCGACGCAGCGCGCGCTGGGAGCGCGTTCTGGACAAAGCAACACTGAGGGGCGCGGCCCGTGTCTGCCCCTACACGCCATCCTACGAGTTCGAACTGTTCACTCGTAAGCCGTCATAATCGCCGCTGCTGCCGTCACGATGCTCATCACGATGCCGTATACCAGGGCCGCCCTCAACGGAATAAGGTCGTCGGCCGCCAGGGTGCCGTCGGGGTCAGTTCGGCGGTATGTGGCCACGATCAGTAAGGGATACAGGATAGAGAACGCCACGGTGCCGGCGATCAGGGCGAAGGCCCGGCCACGGCTATCCGATTGATCCTTGATAGCGGCATCGGCCTCGGCCTTGATCTGGGCGGCCTGCATGGCGAGGTTCGCGGCCTCGACCGTGTCGGTCTTGTCCAGTTGGCGGCTCTTGCTTTCCAGAGCGTCCGCGTAGGCGCTCTTCTTCTCATGCAGGCGGACCGCTGACGGCGGAGGGTTCAACTCGAACAACGCATGCTGATCCAGTGCGAAGCCGGTGATCAGGAAGTAGACGACAGTGCCCCAACCGAGCACCCTGAGGACGAGTTCCTGCCTGGTTTTCCGACGCTCGTCCACATACCATCCCTCAACGTGATCGCCCAATGCGGTCGATCCGGACAGCTTTCCGAACAAGATTGTTCATGCGGCCACCCGCGCGGGTCAATGGGGTGCTGTACGCGCCTGCGACAACAAGTCCACGAGCCTTGGTGACCGCTAGGCGATAATCCGGGAGTTTCTGACACTCAGGGCACCAAGAGGTTTGAGTGACAAACTGAGTGACATCAGGGACACGCACCGCAGCACGACCATACACATGAGCCCACACTGAATGTCGGCCTGAGCAGCGGAAACGCCAGCTCAGATGATCGAATAGCTACTCTTACAAGCAAGGGGTCACTGGTTCGAACCCAGTACCGCCCACCTGTTAAAGAAGGCCATCATCGACGACACGCCTCGAGCAATTCATTGTGCAGAGGGCCGGCGCTGGACATCTACGGCAATCTTTGAATGCCTTACTCTGAGAGCTGCCGATAGGTTGTCGGCTGTCCTTTCCCGCCCAACTGCTCGACGAGCCCTCTCGACCGCAGCTCGCGTAGCGCTTTGCGGATGTTGGGTGCGGACAGGTTCAGTTCCTGCTTGAGGTCAGCGACGTTCCGTGCTCCGACCGCCAAGGCGTCGTACACGCGTAGCTCCGTCTCGTTCAGGTCGTTACCTGGACGGCCGGCGGGAGCCGCCTGTTGCCGCAGGACGACAGTGAACCGGATGGCGGCGTCGATGTAATGCGCGGGCGGAAGTCCCGCCTCAGCGAGGGCGTTGGCAACGATCGGGATGCCGGTAGCCAGGGCCTCGATCACGCGTCCACCAGTTTCTGGTGTGCGAGCGTGCTGACAGATGGAGACGAGTCGCGCGTTGCGGGCGGAGGTGACTGCGTCGCGTCCGAGTCGATCGACCGTGATGCCATAGAGGCCACCCGGATTGGAGACGATCAATCGATCGCGGCGGAGCCGAACCTCCACCGCCATGCCCGCCGACCAGTGATCGAGGTCGCGATGGAGAAGAGCGTTCGCGATGATCTCGCGAAACGCTATGTATGGATAGGCCGGCTGATCGCGAACAGTTCCGTCCGGCGCCGACACGACGCTTGTGTCGAAGGTGCGGCGTGCCCATGCCAGGGCCTCTTCCAACATCCGGGGAATGGCTCCCGTGATCGTCGTCTGATTGCGGGCCCGAGAACCGGCAGGATCAGTCGGCAACGGCTCCGCAGAAGCCTGGATGACGAAGCGTGGAAACCACTCCTGTGGATGAACGCCCAAAGCCAGCAGCCCCCCGACGGTCGGGGTGCCATCGGGCAGAGTCACTCCGGCACGCCGGAGCAGCTCGGCATCGTCAGGGAAACGGCCCAGGCCGTGGGGATCCCGTTCGCGGACCGAACGCAGGAACGCTGTGACGAGGTCGCTGTCCAGGTCCTCGCGGGTAGCGCCTGTCACGGGCTGCCGGTCGAAGAGCGGTGGTTTTCGGGCGGCAAGGAATGCCTGCTCTTCCAAATCCGACAGTGGGAAGTCCCCGTCGTACCCCCGCATGTATGCCGTGCCTGACGCCGTGATCCGACATGGCTTGGCCGACGGATCGCATTCATGCACTCTGGCGACGATGACGGGTGCCCCATCCACCTCCGCGTCGGTGATCGTGAGCTGGACAGGTGGCGAGAACGAGCGGGCCTTGTGAGCGAGGCCCTGCTTGAGAGCCTGTGGGTCTGGTAGCTGTACCGGGCGAAAGCCGGTGGCCTCGTCGAGGCCAAGGATGACCGTCCCACCGCCCGGATGGTTTGCGAGCGCGCTCAGGGTGGAGGCGAGCGACTGCGGCAACCCTCCTGCTGCCGACTTGACCTCGACATCGTCGTAGTCGCCCCCGGTCGCACGGAGACGTGCGACCAACTCGTTCACGTGCCGGCTCATGAATAAATGTAACCACGGTCTGGTTACATTTGCTCGGGTTCTGGTTACATTTCATCCGGGCCTGATCCGGCGGTCCTGGTCACATGGCCACCCATGGAGAGGACGGCGTGCCGGAGCTAGCTGCCTCAGCATTGCGTAGCGTCGCCAATCCCTCGACCGAGGTGATGCCGAAGCGCTTCCCCGATGTCGGCGTCGGCGAGATCACCAGCCTTCTGATCGAGCGTCTTGCCGCCGTATCAAGGCCACTGCCACCGTCCGTGAGCGAGGAGAGGCGGGCTATCTGGGGCGCGGCCAGTCTCGGAAAGCGATCTTCCTGGCAAGTGCCACGTCAAGCGAAAGATCAGCCTCAGCAAGCGCGCTGTCCGGGACAAGCGGGCACAGCCCGGAATCTAGTGTGTCCCTGTGAGCAGGAGGCGATACGTCGCAAGAGGAGTGCCCGGCGGCTACCGAATATGGGACAACAAGGTACGCCGCTGGTGGGGTGACCTCTACGAACTCTGCCCCGACGAGCTCCTCAACGAATTGAACGGTGAGAAGAACCACGAGAAGCTCACTGAGCTGCTGAAACGGCACCGTGCCCAGAAGCGGTAGATATCAACGCGCGGTCCCGAAGCCGGTCTGCCGGGCCGATGAGACGCCCTTCAGCTAGGTGAGACGTATTCCAGACGGGGACGGCTGCTTGTGAAGATACGGACTTCTCCCCAGTCGCCATCGACGCGATATACCCCCCTTTCCGCCACGAGGCTGTCGATGTTGCCTAGATCTTCCTCGCCGGAGGCGTCGACGTACCGGTGCGGGGATTGCTTGATCCACTCCACGGCCGAGACGTCGTGGAAGGTGAGCGTGGCTTTGGCGTAGCAGTATTGCTGTCCGGGACGTGGGGGACGGTAGTACGGGTGCTCGGGGGTGAGTACGGCCTCGAGCATGAAAGTCAGCACCCCTGGCCTTTCGATGATGGCGAGGACGTAGCTGTCTTCCAGGTAGACCCCGTTCAACTCGGGGAACTTCGTATAGTCGATCATTGCAAGTCCCACTCGATCGGGGTGTGGTTGTCGGGGCTTGTCCGCGTCACAGGGTTGCCGAATGGGTCGGTTCGTTGTCCCCGCGCATTGCGGACCTCCACGTGGGGCGTCTCGCTGCCCGGCGTGCGCGGGCTGCCTTGCTTGATGGTGAGACGCACGATCCCATTCTCATCGACATACTTGGGCGGGCCGTTCGGCGTCTGCGTTCTGGTCCACCCCTGGGCCTTGGCGAACTCCTCCAGCTCGCTGGCCTTCGGTCTGGCCCCGCCCTGGAAGTAATCGCCAAGTCGCGCCTTGACGGATCCGCTCAAGCCGCTGGAGGAGCTGGATGGGCCGCCGCCGGAGGAGGGCTGTGATCCTGACGGCGGGTTGGCCTCTGAAAGCAGGATCCCAGCGGTGCCGAGCGCGCCGAGTGTGAGGAAGCCGGTGGTGATGGTGGGCACGAGGACCATGCCGCCTCCCGCCAGGGTGACGGCACCGACTGGCGGGAAGAAGACCAGGGCAGCGAGCAGCAGGGCTATCCCGCCGTACAGCAGCAGGTCATCTATGGCGTCCAGGACGTGCACGTTCGAGATGACGCGCTGGTCGAGGCGGGTGCCGGCGGCGAACGCGGTCAGGCTGACGGTGCCGAGAACCAAGGCTCCCGCCCCCGCGGCGATGCGGAACTGGATCCGTGCCGCCATCTCGGGGTCGGCGCCGCGCAGGGCACCGGGCAGCACGCGCAGCCCGGCGATGATGTGCCACGTGATGAGGGCCATTCCCGCCAGGAACAGGACGATGAGGAGCGGTCGCAGGATGGTCCAGCCGAGCACGCGCTGGATGCCGGCGATGCCCGGGGTCGTGCCGAGCAGGAAATAGATGAGTGGGGGAATTGTCAGGATCGCCCACACCAGCAGGGGCCAGTACCGCTTCAGCCAGGCGCTCTTGCCCGGCCGGGCGGGTCCGGGGATGCCGACGGCTCGCCAGCCCTGGGCGGTGCCCGTCCGGGCCTGCCGGTCCTGGGCCTGGGTGAGATGGTCCCGGGTCTGGGCGGCGAGGGCAAGGATCTCCCCGCGTGCGCCGGTGAACAGTGCGGTACGGCGAAGCAGTGCGTACCGTAAGATCATCCAGGTCGTCCAGGGTGGGCGGAGCATGCCGTATCGGCTGAGCACCACCAATCCGGACAGGCCAGTGGGCTGTTCTCCGGGGAGCAGCAGACGACGATGAGCGGCCTTGCCGGCACGAAGGACACGTGCGTCGGACCAGACGGCTAACCCCAGCGCGAGCAGCGGCCATAGGCCGCGCACCGGTTGAGCGGCGACGAACGGGGACGAGAGGACGGTGCCGAGGGTGCTGTCCTTGGACAGGGACACGTCGAAGTTCAATGCGGCGTGGTCGGCCCACACCAGCACCAGGAACATCGGCGCGGCCAGGCGGGCGAGCCCGCGGCCGCGCAGCAGCAGGCCGATACCGAGTCCGGCCAGGGCGGACCAGGTCAGGTGAAAGCTGACGTCGGGGGCGTCCGGAATACCCAGGGATTGGTAGGTGGTGGGGGCGGGGAGCCAAGAGGCCAGGGTGGTGCCGACATCGGGGACCAGGACGTTGCTGAAGCCGCGTGGGATCAGATAGCCATTCAGCGTGTCGATGGCCTTGCCGGCGTGGGCGGACATCCTGAACACCGCTTCCAACAGGCCGAAGCCCGCACCGAAGGCGGCTCCGAGCAGGAGATAGTCGGTCAGACGCCAGGCGCGGCGCAGCCGCGCCCACATCCCAATGATCAACAGCGGGATGACCTTGACGATCTCCTCGATGAGCGGGTCGATGGTGTATGCGGCCACGTTGACCACGCCGTAGAGCCGCTCACCGGCGAGCGCGGACAGGGTCCTGGTGTAGGCGAGCTGAAGCAGCACGGCTGTCATGCCGCAGCCATAGAACCCGGCCCCGACGGCCAGGAGCAGAGTGAGAACCCGGACCGAGCGGGTGCCCGAACCGAGTACGGCGAGCTGGAGGACCCCATAGCAGGCCGCGAACGCCATCAACACTGTGAGCATCGGCGTTTCCTTCCGCCGCGGGCATCAGCAGGCGGGACGTTACCTGCGCAGGAGATCAACCTCGCTCGATCGGCTCAAATAGGTAGGGAATGCGGCGGATCGGTGCGTCGGATGATGCAGAGCGTGTCCTGGTCCACCTCCTCGAACTGCTGATGGCAGTCCGGCTCAGCGTCGGTCGGCTTGATGGCTCGGGGATTTCTGACGCAGGGCTCGTCCGTGTTCCCTCTCCACCGGGGGTGTTGCTGGTTAACTGGGCGCGTGGTGCACACAGCAGAGGAATCTCCTGTGGTGCGGGAGTTGCGGACGTTCACCGAGTGGATCGGCGCTGGGCGGAAACTTACCGCTACCGGCCAGATCACAATGGCCGACGCCAGGACCTTGGTGGCCCTGCTCGACACCGGTGACGTGATCGACCCCGATATCGGCGGGCGGGTGTTCAAGACCACGTCCAGCGCCGAGCTGGGCGGATTGAGGCGGATCCTTTTCTGGGCGAGGGCGGCCGGACTGGTACGGGTGGTCAAGGGACGGCTTGTTCCGGTGAAGAAGGCGGCGCCGGTGCTCGCCCGCCCGCAAGCGCTGTGGCAGGCGGCGTTCGATGCGATTCCACGGCTGGCGGAGGCCGTGTGCCCGGCCGGGTGGTGGACCTCGCCGTTGCATGAGGAGTTCGCGCCGGTGGTGCGTACCCTGCTGACTCGCCTGTACGGCGGTCCCGTCCCGCTGACGGAGCTGTACGAGCTGTCGTGGGAGCGGGCGTCGGCGCCGTTCGTCATCGACAAGCCGGATCTCGCGCGGCGGAGCAACGATCAGGACACCGGCCGGCTGCTGGAGACGCTCGCGCACCTGGGCGCGATCGAGATCGCCGGAGAGCAGGCCGGGCTGACACCGCTCGGGTGGGATTCGGTACGGCGGGACCTTGGGGAGGCCGGTCCGGGCGAGCCGGTGTACGAGATCAAGGTGACGTTGCTGGACACTGATGCGCCGGTGGTGTGGCGGCGGCTTTTGGTGTCGGCGGGGATCTCGCTGGCTCGATTCCACCGCATCCTCGCGATGACCATGGGGTGGGAGGACTACCACCTGCACGTCTTCACCGTTGGCGAGCGACGCTACGGCCGGCCCTCGTCCGAATGGGAGGACGGCCTGCTGGACGAGACGGCGGTCACGTTGGCCGAGGCAGCAGGCGGCACGGGCGCACGGATCGGCTGGGAGTACGACTTCGGCGACAGCTGGGAGCACGAGATCGTCGTGGAGCGAGTGATGGAGGCGGAGGAGGGGGGCCGGTATCCGGCGGTCGTGGCGGGAGAGGGCGCGTGCCCGCCGGAGGACTGCGGCGGGACGTGGGGCTACCGCGAGTTCCGGGCAGCACTGGCCGATCCCCGTCATGAGGAGCATGAGCATCTGGTCCGCTGGGCGAGATTGACCAGCGGTGCCGAGTTCGATCCGGCGCGGTTTGATCTGGAGGGGGTCCGGCGCGCGGTGCTGACGATCGCTTGATCGGGCCGTCGGGGCGCGTCCTGCCGTTCGCTGCCGCACACCCGGCAGTCGCGGTCACTCGATCAGGTCGCAGAGACCTGGGCCCATCTCATCGCCGACCATGCGCAGGGCGATCTCGGCGCGGGAGGCAAGGACGAGAGGCGGGACCCCGGCCACCAGGTCGGCGTGCGTCAGCCGGTCGAGTGCGGCTCCCACCAGCGGTGCGGTCACCCGGAGGGCCGCCTGGAGTGCCACCCCGCCCGTCGAGCCGCCGTGCAGGACGATGTTGCGGCTGCGGTAGAGCCTGCGCAGGGAGATCTCGACATAGCGGCGCACCCGGGCGAGCACCGGGACTGGGTCGGCAAGTAGCGCCCGCATACGGGCGACTGCCGCGATGTCGCTCCTGCGGCGCCAGGAACGTTCCAAAGGAAGCGAGCGGCCCTGTGCCAGCTCAGTAGCGATCAAGATTGCGCGTTCCCGGTTGGAGGCGCACTGCTCCAGCCGTTCGGCCAGATCCCCGTCCCCAGTGCGCCGGATGCGATACGAGAGCGCGGTCAGCTCGGCCCGTGGCCAGGAGCAGGTGACCAGCGCGGCCGCACGTGAAGCGGCGACGACGCGCTCTCGCTCGTCGGGGTCCCGCGCCTCGGTCAACAGCGACTCCAGAGCGCTCCACCCGCCTGCGATGGCGGGGGCGACGGGGCCGTGGTTGAGGGCCGAGGCGATCTCCAGTGCCTCGTCCACGGCGCTGCGCCGCCGGTCGGCCAGGCGCTGCGGCTCGGCTCCGACCACGTAGAGCTGACGTTCGGCGGCCAGGGACAGGACCCGGGCGCCCCGTGCGGGCATCCGGAGCGGCATGGCGCCGCCCTGGTTGCGCACGACGGCTGTGTCGAACGGCGTCACCGACCCGGTCGAGGCGAAGCGGGCCCGAGCCTGAAGACGCTCCACCAGGTCAGAGACGATCTCCAGTGCCCGTTCCGCGTCCCTTGCCTCTACCTCGTACGAAAGGGCGCCGATGACGTGCGTAGCCGGTTTCGTTCCGGCGGAGGCCATGAGATCCGTGGCCTCGCGCGCGCCGATCCAATGGGGGAGGTCGGCGGCCAGCTCTTCCCAGTTGTGCAATGTGGCGAAGGGAACGACCACCGTCCAGCACGTCGGCGGCTGTGTCAGCAGCCCGGCGGCCTCGCTGATCAGATCTGTGGCCGACAGGCCGAGCCGGTCCTCACGGAGCCAGCGGTTGAGGCCGTCCATGCTGTGCCCGCTGTCGAGCAGATGAGAGGCGACCGCCCTGGCGACCTTCTCCGGTGGCGGTGGGTCGGCCTCGGCCACACATGCGGCCCAGCGGACGAGGTAGCCGGGACGGCCCAGGTCGATGAGGTGGCGCAACTTCCTGCGGCCGTCGCTCGCGACCGTCAGTGTCGTCCGCAGGCATTCCTGCAGCTCCCGACGGAAGGCCTTCGAGCCGAGCGCCGGGTCGTTGCCCAGCAGCCGCTCCATCTCGTGCCGTTGCCAGTCGAGCGCCGACTGGGAGAGCACCCGACGGTCGACCCATGTGCCCGCCTCATGCAGTTCCTCCAGAGCAAGGAAGGAACTGACGTCCCAGAGACGGCGAGGCCAGGGGGTCACGGTGCCGCTGAAGTTCATCATGCGCGCGGCGACGTGCTGGGAGTATGAAGAGGAAGGATCGCGCCCGGGAGGCGTTTTGTGCATGCTGCGAACCTTGGAATGAACGGAGGAATGTGTGAGCCTAGAGTGTCTACCTGACTACTGTGAGCATAGGGAAAGCGCGCGATCTGCGTATGCTGTACCATGAAAACGCCGGATGAGACGGCGACAAGCTTGTCCGGGGCTACGGCCCCCCAGAGGGCGTGATCGTTGAGATCACGCCCTCTGTTTTTTCTCCAGGTCGGGTCTCGGCGGTGGGCCTGCTCGAGGTGGTGTGACGCTTGAGCGGCGTAGTCGTCGAGAGAGTAGGCGTCCACCACGCCAGGCTTTCGTGCCATCAGCTCCCATGGAAACCGCAATGCTCCTCTAGCCGCCGGTGCTCGGGCAGACATCCTGGTAGGGCAGGTCCTCGAAGTGTCGGCCCCACTCGGCGCGGGTGAGCGTGCGGCCGGCACGCGTGCAGACATCGCCTGCCATTCGCGCCGGGTAGACGGTGAGTTCGACGATGCGCCGGCGGCGTCGGCGGCCCACAGGCTGGATCCGGCGAAGGTCGGGGAGGTGATGTCCGCGCCGCGGAGCGGGATCGCGCTGTCGAGGCGCCTGCGCGCCGCCATGTCCCACACTTGCGCGGTGCCCTCGTCGCCGGCGGCGAGCAGGTCGCCTTCGGCGTTGAAGACCAGCTGGTGGAGGTCTGCGTCCCTGTCGCCGCGGAGAAGTATCCGCTGGAGCCGGTCGTCACGCCAGAGCTGGATACGGCCGTGGCGGATGTCGGAGGCGAGCGTGCCGTCGCGGCTCATCGCCTGGTCGCGGATGGCCACATTTCTTGCCGGTCCCCACGTCAATGATCTCGCCGTCAGTGGTGAACAGCCGGCCGCCGCCCAGTGAGAACACCGCGTGGTCCGCCTCGCTGCCGGAGGTCCTGCTCTTCACGCCCGTACGGGCGTCGACGACGAGCAACTCGCCTGAGTCCGATAGGCGAGGGGGCCGGTCGCCGTAGGGTGTCTGTCGATGGCGACGCGTGTGCCGTCGGGGCTGAACGTCACCGCGCCGAGGTTCAGGTCCAGGTTGAGCGGCACGTTCCAGAGCAGCCTGCCTGTAGCGGTGTCCCACGCCCGGAGGGATCTGCCGCTGGTCGCCAGCATCCTGCTCGACGGATCGAAGGCGGCGGCCGAGTCGTACGAGGCGAGCCGTGCCATCGGCTTGCGGGCGCGCAACCATGCTGCCCTGGGCCTTGTGGGTGGGGTGGTCGGTGCCATGCGCCCCGTGTTGTGCAGTTCCTCCTTCACGATGCCCAGACGGGTGAGCGTTCGCTCGACGATGATCGCTACATCGTGTTTGAGCCGCCGGGTTATCTGCTGTTCTGAAGGAAGACTCGCCTCGTAGCCGCGCAGCTTCTCTTGATAGTCGTCCGTTGCGATGCCCGCCAGAGGAAGCAGCCCGGTGTCTCTGAATGCGCGATCGCACTTCCACTGTGCCGTTCATGTGCGCCGTTTTCGGGGTCTTCGCGATTGGCCGGGCCGGCGTTGTCATGTGATCACAGTTGGTGATTGTGAGGGATGACAGTGTGTGATCGTTGACCTGTTCATCCTGAAATGAGAAGCACCCGTGGTGGTGGATCATGTCCTCGCCGAAGAAACAGATCACTACCACGCGACGGGTGCATGGGACAGGATACGGGGTCGGCCCTACTCGGGTTAATCGTGTCAGAGTATTTGAGGGTCGAGTACGAAGCAGGCGGTGGCCGGTTGGTGCATGTTGTCCCGGAGCGCTCAAGTCCGCCGTTATGCCCGAGCTGCCGCCTGCCCGCAGGTCGGCCCAAACAGTGGGTGAATGCGCAGGCCGCGCATGTGCCGCTCGAACTGGCATTCAGCGCTGCGGCGAAAGCTCCAACGACTTTGCGGTTACGGCCGTGGACCATGACCCGACCTGGCGGCTAGTGCAGAACATGATGCTCCCGTTGGCGTTCTGCACCATTTTCGGCTTCTGACTCCTCTTTGAGAAATTCATGCCGCTTCGCATGGACGTGGACGTAATCGGAATAGTCGTACGGTATTCTAGTCCCAACGTTCGCGATAGTCATCGAGTACTTGAAGCGTTCCTCTCCGCGGCACCGACCTCGATGTGCGTCGGCAATTTGTTGCACACGGTGCCCTGAGAACCTCGCTGACGGCGTGCCCAGATCGAGACCGACAGAGAGGCGGCGTTCGCCCAAATCCGCCCAGAGATCGGCCGACTGTCGACCGACCTGGCGGGCCGGATCGTCGGTGAATCGCTGGAGGAGAACGTACGGCAGACCGACGTTGTGGAGCGCTTCCTGGACGAGCTGGAGAACCGGAATGGTCTCCCGAGAGAGCGTTTGATTTGAGTAGATTGCGGCTTATGTGCTAGTAGGTGCCTCGCCAGATTTGGGTGGTCTCGTCCGTTATGCGCTCGGTGAGGCGATGTAGATCATGGCTTGGGAACCGGTGGACAGGGTCTCATAGTCGCGGGTTAAACGGCGGTACAAGCATGAGCCAGCCCAGGCTGGGTTCGACGACCCAGCGGCGTTTGACCGTTTTCGGCCTGCTCGGACTTTCGCATTCTGGTGTACAGGAACAGTGCGATGCCGCCGCCGGGCGCCTACGACCTTCTCGACAGGGCGACAAGCCGGCCGAGCGACGACAGCGTTCAGGCGTGAAGGGCCGGCAGACGTGGGCGGTCGGCGGCCGCGATTCGATCAGGAGCCGGTACGGATTTTTACGCTACCGGGCACGGCACGCTGGTGCCGGAGCGGATTTGGTAGAGAACGACGTGGCGGAAGGCCACGGGGACCACGGCTCGGCCGATGCAGAGGACAAAGGCGCCGCCCGTCGAATGCAGGACCACCTGGCATCCGGGCGGCGGGGTGTTGTCGAAGGAGCCGACGCGCTGCCCGGGGACCGTGCCGTAGAAGGGGGTGCAGCTCGAGTACGTGATGGAGTTGGTCGGCTGGGAGAAGGCGGTGTCGGAGTAGAGGGTGAGCCGGGCTGTGGCCGTCGCATGGGCCGGAACGGCCGTCAGGGTCAGGGCGGAAAGGACCATGGCGGCTGCGTACGCGGCACGACCTCGACGTAGCAGGCGTAACATGGTATCCATTCACGCCCTGCGTTGAGCTGAGGTCTGGTTTGGGGGAGACGCGCCGGTTTCTGGTGAATGCAGGATCTTGGTAT
The DNA here is from genome assembly GCF_052245935.1 of Nonomuraea sp. 3N208. Taxonomy (NCBI): domain Bacteria; kingdom Bacillati; phylum Actinomycetota; class Actinomycetes; order Streptosporangiales; family Streptosporangiaceae; genus Nonomuraea; species Nonomuraea sp. 3N208. The sequence goes on from NZ_JBQQBR010000015.1 coordinate 251,673, forward strand.
GGGTCGTCGTAGTTTGAGCTCGTGTCCGACCTCCCAGGAGCTCGGCCGTGAGGAGCTGTTGGCTGCTCTAGACGAGCTGAGGGCCGCGGTCGCGGAGCGGGATGCCGTGATCAGGGCGTTGCTGGCGGAGGTCGAGCAGCTGAAGCGGCGTGTGGGGATGGATTCGTCCAACTCCTCGATGCCGCCGGGTTCGGACGGTCCGTCAGCACGGGCGAAACGCGCCAAGAAGCCGAAAGAGCGCTCGCCCCGGCCGCGCGGTGGGCAGGCCGGGCACGAGGGGCATGCGCTGGCCTGGCGGAGCGATCCGGACCAGATCACCATCATCGCTCCCGACGCATGCGCCGGGTGCGGATCCACGCTGGCCGATCTGGCGGGGAAGGTCGTCGCGCGGGTGCAGATGTTCGACACTCCGCCGGTGAAACTCCAGGTCACCGAGTACCGGATGGTCAAGGTGACCTGCCCGGCCTGCCGGGGCGACGCCGCCCCACCGCGTGACCACGGCGTCCACCGCCTCCTTGACGGACACCGGATCGCCCAGATCGTAGTGAACCGCCATCCCGCCGATCTCGTCGGCCATCTCCTTGGCGCGCACCTCGTTGTCGCGGTACGTCAACGCGACGCGTGCGCCCTCGGCCGCGAACACCCGGGCCAGCGCGCCACCGATGCTCCCCGTTCCGCCGGTGATGAGCGCGACCTTGTCGTTCAGCCCCAGATGTATCCATTCAGGCCCGTCGTTGATCGTGCCGGGTTTGGGGTAGACGCGCCGGTTTCCGGATGAGTCGGGGTGTTGCGGGGCTGTGTTTGTAGTTTGAGAGGGTGTCCTCCACTGGTGACCCCGATGGCCTCAGCCGTGAGGAGTTGCTGGCCGCGTTAGCCGAGCGGGACGCGGTGATCGCGGCGCTGCTGGCCGAGATCGAGCAGCTGAAGCGG